>JAUWCP010000045.1 GCA_030609245.1 Hyphomicrobium sp. | reverse complement strand
GCAACGGCCGGAACTGTCCGAAACCCCATTCCTCCAATGATCTGATGGCTCGTCAGCCATGTCGATGCCCAGCCGCCTGCAGGTGGTTTCCCGCTCTGCCAGCGTTGGAACTGATTCCATAGGTCGAACGGCAGCGCGCCGCCATCGCGATTCTGCAAAGGCGCGCGGTAGGAAGCTGAGGTGAATTTGTACTCGAAAAAATAGGAGAGCCGTGGAACTCGGATCTCGATACCGATTAGGAGTTGCGCCGCTGGCCCGACATATTGGTACTCATAGGTGCGCTGTCGGGTGCCTTTGAGCTGAACCTCCGTGTGTGGCAATGCGGCGCCCAATCCGAAGCCCACATAGGGGCTGATGAAGGAACCAAAGGACGGTAGCCGGTGCATTAGGTTCAGGGTCAGCATGTTGTGACCATGGGTAAACTCTAGCTTGTGGAACAGATCTCCAATCGGAGCGGCGGGCGGCAGGGGCTTGCCATCCTTGTGGCCGGATAGTTTCGTCTTCTGATCGAGCGGCGCATAGGCCTTCGAGTGCGTAAAATCAATCATACCGCCGAGCGAACTATTCGGGAGCCATCGGATAGCACGCACACCATAGTAGATTGGAGCATCGAAGGGCTTGCCGCGCCAGTCGACATCATGAACCGTCATCTCGGTGCCGTCTCCCTCGATACGTAGATCGCTGGCGTATGTGTAAGGTGCGCCGGCATAGGCCGCGACTAAGACCTCATCTCCCCTGTAGCGGACACGGTCGGCGATATCAGCACGTGCTGCAATCACCGCAGCATCCTGGTCTTCGCTATCGCCGATGGTGTGCGACTGAGCGAGCATAGCTGGCACGGGCGGGCTCGGCAGCACGGCGTAGGAAATGATTGCCACCATTCCCGCGAGAGCCCCGATGCGATCGAGGGCATCAAGCGCGCCGACGCTGACCCATGGGCGCTGCGCGCGCTCGATGGCCGTCGTCATGGCAGATCTCCTATTTTCTTCAGGTGGGTCATTCGCCGATCGGCGCGGCTTGGTGCCGACGTTAATAGACATGACGCGCTCAAAGCCGACCGCAAGCCATCCAAACATAGTCCCTCGACAGCTTTTTATATCGCAGTTTGGTCCACTCCATAGGCCCGTGTCCGCCCCTTGCCTTGCTAGCTTTGATCAAGCAGGTTCCCATTTGTCGCGCCACTTAGACGTGACGTCGTTGACGATGACCGACTTGCGAATGGCGCTGAAGGAGTGACGCCGAACCTGCCGTTTCCTCGGTGCGGCAAACTCATCCATGAAATCGATGAGCGTACGAACCGCTTCCTCGCTCACGGCGTTATAAAGGCTTGCCCTTACGCCCCCTAAGGCTGCGTGGCCCCTAAGGTTGAGCAAGCCACGTTCCGAAGCAAGGCTGAGAAACGCCTCTTCAAGCGCCTTGGTAGGCAAGCCGAACACCACGTTTACTCTTGACCGGCAGTCGTTGGCCGTAGGGCAATGATAGAAATCGCTTGAATCAATGGCCTCATAGAGAATTCGCGCCTTGTTGCGGTTCCGTTTCGCCATTTCCTCAAGGCCGCCTTCGGCCAAGATCCATTTGAATACCAAACTGGCGATATAGATGGCCCAGGTTGGTAGTGTGTTGACCTTGGAATTGCTGGCCGCCAAAAGCCCGAAGTTGAATACGCTGGGTGTTATGGAACTGGCGTCGCCTAGCAAGTCCTTGCGGACGATGACAATGGTGAGCCCGGCCGGCCCGATGTTCTTTTGCGCGCTGGCGTAAAGAGCGCCGAAACGGGCGATATCGATGGGCTTTGAGAGGAAGTCAGATGTGGCGTCCGCAATGAGAGGGACGGCGCCTGTGTCTGGGAGCTGATGGAACTGGACTCCGTTGGCCGTCTCGTTCGTCGTTATGTGGCAGTAGGCGGCACCCGGATCGAGCGTCCAGCTCTCCACTGGCGGCAAAGTGGTGAAGCCACTCTCCGAATTGTCGGTCACGACATTCACGGAGCCGTACTTGCGCGCTTCGGCGGTAGCCCGGGCCGACCAATGACCTGTTATAGCGTAGTCGGCTTTTCCTTTGCCGCGCAGCAAATTCATAGGGATCAGTGCGAATTGGCCGTAGGCACCACCTTGTAGAAAGAGGGCGTGGTAGTTGGATGGGAGGTTCAGCAACTGCCTTAAAGACGAGAGCGTCTCTTCGAGGATCTGACCAAACTCAGGTCCGGTGAATGGCATTTCGAGAACCGACAGACCGCTGCCGTGCCAGTTGATCAAGCCCTCTTTAGCCTCCTCCAGCACGGGCAAGGGGAGGCTCGCCGGTCCGGCGGCAAAGTTGAACATGAGGCCTGGGGTCTGTCTCAAATCGTTCACCCGAACAAAAAGCTGCTATGCGCTCCCGCCGCCATGAAGAAAAATGAGGGGAACGACAATATCGTGTTGGTGCGGGAGGAGACGAACGTGATCCTCGAACATTGGATCCGTTCCTCCAGCGTCGCGGGAACAAAGCCCAGCACTCTCTTCTGGTGTGGCCAAAGAACGAACCATAGATTTGCAACCATGATGAGACCGAGCCAGACGCCAATGCCGAGAACGGCATGGCCGCCCTGTAGGGTCAAGACATCCCGCAAAATTTCTCGATGCCATAGCATGAAGGCTCCACTTGCCAGAACCAGCAGCGAGGCATGGCGGAAGATAGCGTGCTCGCGTTTCAGGGCAGTTTCCAAGCGTTCTTTTAATTCCTCCAGCGGCGCATCGGGACCAACGGGTCTGTAGAGTGGGTTCTGGATCACATTTGCATAATTGTGTCCCAACCAGACGACGACACCCATGAGATGGAGCCAGCGTGCTACGACATCAATTACATCCAGATCCATCGCACCACACGCAGAACTCCCTGCGGCTTAGACACAGGCCTATGAACCACCGGCCAGCCACTGCACCACGACGACCAAAAGACAGGTCAAAGTGAATCCCGCCGCGACAGTGCCTGAAAATGAGTCGTGGGGAAGTTTCATATCCCTGACGTCCCGACCGGTTCTTTCAACTTATGGCTCACTGCCCCTTTGGTTCGCATAACAAGGGGCATTCGCGGCGGCTGTCGCGTTTCAGCCGCCGCGATTGCCGACTGGATGATGTGGAAGTGCTTGGACTTGGAACAAGCGGGATCCGTGTTTGCTGCATCGCCAGTCAGGAGGAACGCCTGGCAGCGGCAGCCTCCAAAGTCCGTTTCCTTTTCATCACAGCTAACACAAGGTTCCTTCATCCAAGAATTGCCCCGGTATTTCATGAATGTGGGGGAATGCTTCCATATCCACTCGAGAGCATGATCGCGGACATTGGGGAATTCGAGCCCCTCAATCACACGGGCCTCCTGGCACGGCAGTGCCTTGCCATCGGGTGCAATCGTAAAATGGATGGTTCCCCAGCCATTCATGCAGGCCTTGGGGCGGCCGTCGAAATAGTCGGGGACGACAAAATAGATGGTCATGTCTTTGCCGAGGCGTTCGCGGTGCTGAATGATACGTGCCTCGGCGGTTTCAAGCTGCTCTCTTGTCGGTAAGAGTTCCGCCCGGTTCAGAAGCGCCCAATTGTAATACTGCACATTGGCAAACTCGACATACTCGAACCCCATCTTCTCGGCCAATGCGATCAACCCATCCGCATCCTCGATATTGTAACGTGAGATCGGTACGTTCAAGACAACCGGAAAGCCTTGCGCCTTTATCTCTTCGGCGGCGGACATCTTCGCATCGAAGGACGGAGCGCCGACCATGGCATCGTTTATTTGAGGATCGGAATGCTGGAAGCTGAGCTGAATTTGCTGAAGTCCGATCCGCTTTAGTTCCGACAGGCGTTCCTTGGTGAGCCCCATGCCAGACGTGATCAGATTGGTATAAAAACCGAGCTTGACGGCTTCGGCGACCAGCTCCTCCAAATCCTTGCGCACCATTGGCTCGCCGCCGGAAAAGCCCAGCTGGATCGTGCCCAGTTCGCGGGCTTCTCGTAAGACCTTCTTCCACTCCTCAGTCGTGAGTTCGTCCGTGATCTCGGCAAAATCGAGCGGGTTGCTGCACCACGGACATTTCAGCGGACACTTGTAGGTCAGCTCTAGGACAAGCCAAAGGGGCCTACCGCCACCGTCAACTCTTAACTCGGACCCAGCCTTTACCAATTGCTACCTCCATGAAACTGTAAATGTCGTCCTCAAGCTCCTCCACGTCGAAAAGGTTCTTGAGTTCTGAGATGACCTCTTCAAAAGTCTTCTCTCCGGTGCAGAGTTTGAGGATATTTCCAGCAGAATCGTTGAGCTTGATGATCCCTTCGGGATAGAGCAGCAGATAAGCCTGCTCCTTTTCCTCCCATCGGAAGAGAAAGAGCGGATTGATCTCCGGCCGGTCGTTCAATCCGATCGGTGCATTTTCGAGCATGCTGTTTCCGCCGTCAGGACTGCAGATCAAACCTGTGATTTAGGTGAGGCAAGAAGAAGGGGCGATTTGGAGCGCCCCTTCTGTCGTCGATTCATCTCGTGTAAATGTAGGCCGTGACTTCGAAGCCGAGTCTAAGCTCACAATATTCAGGCTCTACCCACTTCATTATTTTTCCTCCGGTTCTATTGACGCGATAGCGAACGGGAAGCACCATTCCATCCTTGGCCGTGCGCTGTTTGATCGAGGTCAAATCGAGGGTCACGATCAGTCACGATCGGGTGATATCTGCTAACGACCGTGCCGCATCATTGCTTCTTGATCCATGAACGCACTCACAGGATCACGATCAACCTTCCCCCTAAAGATCCACCTCCTTTCGCAAGATCGGTTTGGAGGCCCAGTGCGCTTTCCCGATGTCTCCCTCGTATTCATCTGAAACCTCATACATCCTCAGAACTATCACGAGGCGCAGATTCCCATCGAGATCAGGCGGCGACACTGCAACGGCATCCGACCGTATGCCTCGCTTGGCTACCGACCACCGGCGCCTGAAGTGTTCATGGCAACGATTGCCGCCTGGGCCGGCACGTACGACGCTGGCCCCTCTGCCGCCGTCGAACTAACATTCGACCTGGACCACCCGATCGCGGGCGGGCCACGCTAGCAGACGACTGCTCTGCACAGGAACGGAAGAACTCGGCGTTGAGACAGAAATCCGGTGGCATAGGAAGCCTCTCCGAGTACTCCAGCCAATTGCGACATACGTGCTCGTGGCAACAGGAGATGCAGTTGGTGCGCGCTTCATACCAGGCCGCACCCTGGTCAACACGCGCGGCGACGGCCGGATTGACGCCAACGCACCCCATCATGCGATCCCTCAACTCGGCTTGACAAAAAATCCGGTTGAACATCGGCCAGCTATAGCAAGAACCGGTCATTTTATCCCCTCCTGACGTGTCTCCGTGAGAGCTGCTTTCCCTCAGGCCACGCGCTGTCCGGCTTGCGTTCGTCTCTGTGTCTCATCGTGCTCCCTCCAGGGGCTATACCAAGTCAGTGACCAGCTACCAGGGCGCCAAGTGGCAGGCACGGACTCGAGGACTCGGCCCCCCGCTCAGACGCCGTGGCGATCCAGAACGGTGTGGATGTCGGATACGCTGGCAATCTCCATCATCTCGTCCATGGACAGTGAAATAGCGAACGTGCTTTCGACGGCGACAACCAGCGCTATATGCTGCAGCGAATCCCATTTCTCCACGTCGTGGTGCGAGGTATGGAAGTGAAGGCCCTCCCCAAATTGGAAAATATCGGCGAATATCTCTCTTATTTCCGGCCGCACGGCCTTGCCCTCGGTCGTAGCGTGCTTCTTCACAATTCCTGTCGTGCCGTGCATGTCTTATCCTCAGCGCTTGGGGCCGGTGTGGTTCAAGGACATCTCGTTTCAGACTTTCGTCCGGCGCTCCAGAAACAGCTGTGGGTAAAATGAAACCACGCACTCGTTGTGCTGATTGCGGACATCGATCCCGGCGACGAGCACCCCCCAACCGGGTTTTGACGTCACTTCGACCTTTCGTTCCGCCCAGCATGAGAAAGTCAGGATGTCGTCCGCATGATTCACTGGACGGTGCCAGTGCAGATGCTTGATCCCCGGTGATGGCCCCAGTTGCGGCACCGGGCGGCCGACAGCCCGCAATTTCTGTGCTTCGCGGATGTAATATCTCACCAGCCGCTGCATACATATGGCCGTCACATGCCAGCCGCTCGTGCTCAGACCGTCCGGCGTGGCGTCGGGATGTATGGGTTGGGGACCATAGTGCTTGTTAAAGGCCACTACTCTCTCAGCAGAAAACGCATAGCTGCCGAGCATGATCTCGTCTCCCGGACAGACATCTTCAAAGAATTTGATCGCCTGGTCCCCCGGCAGGCGGGCCACAGTCGAGGGGCGACGCTCTCTCTCGAAAATGACACCGGAATCACCAAACCCGTCGCGGCGCGCGAATTGCAGTTGCAGCCACCACGACATGACGGTGCGTCCGCGCGCATCGAGCGCCTCGCAGTGGAAGTTGCAAAGTCCATGTCCCGGCCGCCCCGACTGGGGATTGGTACCCAGACAGGTGACACGACAGCCCAACTGATCGCCCGGCCTCACAGGGATCCGCCACTTGATTTCATCAATGGCGTACAGGCCCGCAAACCGGCACCGTGACAACAGGCCGTCATGGAGCATGCGCATGAAAACCGTGCAGACGTGCCAGCCCGAAGCGGCCAGCCCCGTGAGCATTGTCAGCCGGGCCGCCTGCTCGTCGATGTGGAACGGTTGGGGATCGTACTGGCTTGCAAAGGCGATGATGCTCTCCCGGCTCAACTCGCAATGCCCGAAGGTCAGAACCTGACCGACCGTGAAATCCTCCCAGAAAAGTCCGCCATCATCGAGAGCCTCTTCATGCATTTTCCGGAGTGCCGTCATGCCGGTTCTCCCGAAAGCACGAGACTTGCATTCTGGCCGCCAAAGCCGAAGGAGTTCGACAGCACGGTATCGACCCTGGCCTGCTGGCTCTCGTTCGGAACGACATCGAGCGGGATGTCGGGGTCGGGAATGTCGTAGTTCATGGTGGGGGGCAGAGTGCCGTCGCGGATGCTCATCAGCGAAAAGGCCGCTTCGATAGCGCCCGCCGCCGTCAGCGTGTGCCCGATCATGGATTTGTTGGAACTGATCGGCGTTCGTTCGATGGCATCGCCGAATACGGCCTTGAGCGACAGATACTCCATCTTGTCGTTTTCCTGAGTGCCCGTGCCGTGCGCATTGATGTAATCGATGTCCTCAGGGCCGATCCCCGCGTCTGCTAGCGCGGCTTGAATGGCACCGATGATGGGTGTGCCCTCGGGGTGGGTGCGTGTGCGGTGAAAATCATCCGCGCGTTCCCCATAACCCCTCACGACGCCCAGGATTTTCGCCCCACGGGCCTTTGCCGCCGCATAAGATTCCAGCACGAACGCACCAGCGCCTTCGGCCATAACGAATCCGCCCCGGTCTTTGGCGAACGGGTGCGAAGCCTTTTCCGGTGGCTCGTTGTAGGTGGACAGGGCCAACAGCAGCGAGAACCGGATCAGCGCCTCGACATGAACCGAGCCGTCGGTAGCGACACAGAGCGCTGCATCCGTATCACCTCGGCGGATGGCCTCCACGCCAAGCGCGATCGTGGTGGCGCCCGAAGCACAGGCCGTAGACAGGGAAATGGGCAGTCCGCAGGTGCCGAATTCCTCGGCCAGGAATTCGCCGACGCTGGCGAACTGAAAGTAGGGATAGAGGTCTTTGAACCGACCCGTTCTCGCCGCCTTCAGCAGATGTCGGTAGCCTCGCTCGGGCGCATCGCCATTCACACCGGCGAACAGCGCCTTTCGCTGCGGCCATTCAAGTTCAGTGGGTGGCGTGGCGAGAAAGAGCGGTCCTGGAAAGCGTCCTTTTGCCCCGATACCGGCCTCGCCCACGGCTTCGCGTATGACGTCGGCTGCCATCGCCGCTGAAAGCGCTGGGGCCGAATAGGACGGAAGGTCCATGAAGTCGACAGTTCCCGCGACAGTTGTTCTCAGCCCATCCGTAGGAAAACGTGT
This sequence comes from Hyphomicrobium sp., assembly GCA_030609245.1. Lineage (GTDB taxonomy): Bacteria > Pseudomonadota > Alphaproteobacteria > Rhizobiales > Hyphomicrobiaceae > Hyphomicrobium_A. The sequence continues at coordinate 5,396 of JAUWCP010000045.1, read as the reverse complement.
AATGGTGTGCAGGCCCGATTGCCCTCGTGTGAGCGCCTGCCAGTTTTCCTGTTTGCCCCGGCCAAGGGATGTGAGCACGCCAAAGCCTGTTATGGCGGCGATTGGACGGCCTTCGTCATCATGTAGTTGCTTGCCCATTGGTCCCCCATTGCTCCCCTGTCAATGCGTGCCGGCGGTCTCGACGAGGGCCAGTCCCTCGCCGCGCCAGTGTCCCCATCCCGTCACAAGAATTCGCTCTGCCTGCCTCTCGAAAGACCGCTCGCGCCCGGAATTGTCGAAGGGGCGGAAAAACCCATTTCTCGAGACTGCCAGAGCCGCGAGGGCGAGGCCTGCGGGAAAATGCGCCTCTACCGAATGCCCGAGCATCGTCCCATAGGCGCGGATCGCTGGAGCGATGCCGCGGTTTTCCAGTCCGTCGAGCCAGCTCAGTTCGTCGCCCGTTGCCGGTTCCACACCGCTCGCTCCGCTCAGCACGCCAAGCGGTCCCTCGTCGAGCCCTAGTGCCAGACCATCCAGCAGCGCGTCGACACTGCGGACCGCGCCGTCATCATTGCGCGACCGCTTGGAGCGCCCCGATGCCACGCCGGCAATCTTGGCATATGGCTTTTGCCCGCGCGCCCTGGCGTGAGTGTCTGCCTCCAGGACGAGAAAGGCGCCGAGACTGCCCATCACGAAACCGCCGCCCTCACCAGCGCGCTCCCACACGGACTTGAACGGCCCGTGCCAGAGCGCTCCGCTAAGTTCAAAGGCCAAGGTGAGGTCCGCGCGTTCGGCATTGAACGCGCCGCCCACGAGAAAGAGCTGCCCCTGTGCGTTGACGATTCGCCGAACCGCGTCTTCGACGGCGCTGACGCCCGCCATTTCTTCGCCCTTGTAGGTGCGTGAGGATCCGCTCACGCCATGAACGATAGAGATGTTGCCGGCGAGAAGATTGGACAGTTCGGCGAGATAGAGCGTGGGTCTTAGTGTCGTCTGCAGCGTTTTGTTCAACACACCGCCCGAAGCGCCACGAGGTCTCGCTGCATCGGTGAGCGCCTTGAGCACGGCCCCGTCCGCGGCCTCGTCGCGTTCGCCGTTGCCGGCCGCGACGATCAACTGGGTTTCATCGAGCTGCTCCTGCCTACCGGCAATGCCTGCATCCTCGAGTGCGAGCCCCGCGGCATAGACGCCGATCCGCTGCCAGGGTCCCATCTGGCGCAGGTCGCCTTTTCGCTCTATCTGCGCTGAAAAGTCGATGTCACCCAGCGGGTGCACCGGATAGGGTGCAAAGCTCGTTTCATCGACGACCCGATCGCCCTCATCGCCCGCAAGCAGCGCCCAATGTGCGCCGCCGCCTTCGCCGAGCGAGCTGATGAGGCCAAGGCCGGTAATCCAGACCTCGGGTTCGCCCGATGCACGATTCTGCCCACTGTTTCGGGTCATGATGCCTAACGGCCTCCAGCAACTGACAGCCCGAAGGATGACCCTGCGCCGGACAAAAAAAGCTGATCCAGATCACATTGCGCGTGACCCGGTTGGATGGGCCGTTCAAGCCGGTCCATCCGGATATTGGATGACGCAACGTCGTCAGGCGCTTTTTTTGAGGAGACGGTCACGCTGGCCGACCTCGGTGGAAAGGTCGTCGCGGCTAGCCTGGGTCGTTATCCAGTTCAACATGACATAACGCAGGTCGCCTTCATAAGGCTCATGCGCGTGCCATGAGCGGTCGGATCTCAGGAAAGAGGCCAGCATGCCACCGCCCGGCGGTATTTCTGCGACGTAATCGCTCAGATCATTTCTGCTACGCAGCATGCGCAGCCTGCCACCTCTGTCGTCCCAGATGTCGTTGAGATATAGCAGGCAGGTGACGAATTCGTTCGTGTGATAGGTCCGAATGCCGACGTTTTGTTTGCGCTCCTGGCCGCAGACGGAAATCATCATGGGCTTGTCCGAAAGGTCGATGCCGTACTTCTTCTCGATGACATATTCGAACTTCCGGTTGCGAATCTCCTCGATCAGTCCGGCAAAGGCTGGCCCATAGATGAGCTCGGAAAGGGAGAAAATCCCGGGCTCGGCGATCTGAGGAAAATCGGCACGCACGGCGGCAAGATCGACCGCGCTCAGGACACCCGGCACCATGAAGAAGCTGAAGGGGTCGGTCGTGAGCGGCGCGTTCGCGATAGCTTCCAGATTGAGCAATTCGACCTCCACCGCTGGCTAGGCTATCGGTGACGGGGCTGGCCAGCTGTCTATGGTCGGAGACTTTGCCCGAGGAATCGCACCCTTGTTCTGATGCAGATCATAGAAACGGTGTGGCCAAGAAGCTTTTGTTCGGCTGGGAAAGCCCGTGGGCTCGATTGAACGAGCAGGTCGCCGCCTTCATCCGGCGGCTTTCGCGAGCGCGGCGAGATCCGGCACGGAGAACTCACGCCGTCCATTGAGGCAGATGATGTCTTTCTTGTAGAGCGCCTTAAGCTGACGGATCACGGTCTCATAGGTTAGGCCCAGAAAATCAGCCATTTCTTCGCGCTTGAGATGCAGCTCGAAGCCGGTATCACGGCTAGCTCCATGGTCGTGGACCAGAGCGAGTTTCGAACGGGTCACGAGCAGATAGAGCAAGCTGGCGACTCGCTCTTCGGCGGTCTTTCGACCCAGCAGGACCATCCAGTCGTGCGCCGTATCGAGCTTGTCCAGACTATGTTCCAGCAGATGCTGGCTCATCTCCGAATGGTCCTTGAGCATGCGCTCGAAATCGGCATGGCGGAAACAGCACAGCTCCACATGGGTTGCAGCTTCCGCGAAATAGGGAATTTGTCTCGAGAACACACGGCCGAGAAAATCCGGAGGAAACAGTAGGCCCACGATCTGCTGGCGTCCGTCGAGGAGTAGTTTGGAGACCTTGACGACGCCCGAACTCACAGCCGCGAAGAAATCGGGTTTGTCGTCGCATGAAAGGATCGTCTGGCCTGCCTTGTATTGGCGATGATGGGCGATCCGGCTCAGTCTGGTCACCTCTTCGCCAGTCAGCGCGCTGCAAATGCCGCTTTGGCGAATGACACAGAACCGGCATCCCTCAGGCGCCTGACGATCATCTGCTGGCATCGTCTTCACGTGCATGAGACCAAACCTTCGATCGACCTCCTCAGCCCAATGGCCCACGCCGCGCCCTTTAATGTTCAAAAGGCGAACAGAGGTGCCCTGGGGCCAGCTCCTGCCCCGGGATGTGAGGAGCCGACATGCAGGTGCCAAACGATTCGGTCGATTTCTGGGCGTGTCGAGAATTATCGCTGAACGCGGTAAAATGACGCTGCCATCGGTATTGCGATCACCGTGGTGGCCGCTCACAGGGTCAGGATAATCTTACCGAACACGTCGCGGCTTTCGAGGCGTTTGAGCCCGGTTTCGATGTCTTCGAGCAAGAGTGCGCTGTCGACGACGGGGCTCACCTCGCCGCGCGCCATCTTGTCCATCACGGTGCGCATGTTCGCCAGAGTACAGCCGAAGCTGCCGAAAATCCGGAGCTGCTGCTGAAACAGGGTGAACAGGTTCATTTTGGTCTGAAGCCCCGTGGTCGAACCACAGGTAACAAGGCGGCCGCCGCGTTTGAGTGCAAACATGCTGCCGGGCCAGGTGTCGGGGCCGACGTGCTCGAATACCACATCGACGCCTCGCTTGTGCGGCAGCCGCCGGACCCGGCTCTCGAAGGCTTGCGTGCGGTAGTTGATCACATGATCGGCGCCAAGCGCGCGGGCCTTGTCGCCTTTTTCATCGCTGCCCACCGTGGTTATCACCGTGGCGCCCGCGGCTTTGGTGAGCTGAATGGCGGCCGAGCCTATGCCTGAGCCGCCAGCATGAACCAGCACCCATTCGCCGGATTGCAGCTTGGCGTTGTCGAATAGCATATGTTCCGGCGTGCCGAAGGTAATGGCGGCAAGCGCTGCGCCAATCACGTCGAGCCCATCGGGGGCGGCCACCGCCAATCTGGCCGGGATATTCATGCGTTCGCGGCAAAAGCCGTCGATATGAAAGCCGTAAATATTGCCGACCGAGCCGCCGGCCTCGCAGAAATTGTCGCGCCCCTCCATGCAGGCCGAGCAGCTGCCGCAGGTGCGCGCGCCGTAAAGCGCAACCGTCATGCCTACCGCGAGCCCCGTCACACCTTCCCCGAGCGCCACGATCTCGCCTGCCGCTTCGACGCCCGCGATCACCGGCAAATCGCGTTTGGCAAATGCCATGCCGCGCCAGCCCCAAACATCGATGTGATTGAGGGCCACCGCCCTGATCCGCACCTGAATCTCGCCATTAGCCGGATCATCCGGCGGATCGATGTCGCAAAGCTCGAGATCGCGTTCCCCTTTGATCCGCAGCGCCTGCATGGATGCAGTCTCCCGCTAGTTCTTGATGCCGATGGCGGCGGTGAGGCCGCCATCGATGGGAATTTCGGCCCCGGTGATGTAGGCAGCTTCGGGCGCGAGCAAGTAGCACACCAGGGAGGCAATTTCGTCCGCCCCTGCAAATCGGCCTGCTGGGATCTGCTTTTCCACCGCTTCGCGGTTGGATCTGTAAGGCGCAAGCATTTCCGTATCGACATATCCTGGGGCAACGACATTGGCCGTCACGCCTTTGCGGGCGATCTCCACCGCCAGTGTTTTCATGTAGCTCGCCATGGCACCTTTGGTGGCGGCATAAGTCGCGTTGCCTTGTGCGCCCTGGTGCGCCGTGATCGAGCCTATGCCGACGATCCGGCCCGATTTCGCCCGTATCATCGACCGCACGGCGGCCTTGATCAGCCGCGTCATGGACCAGAAATTGACCTGCATGAGTTCTTCGGCGCGCGCCTGGTCGATCATCGCCCCGAGCGCGTCATAGGATGCGCCCGCATTGTGCACGAAACCGTAAAGCTCCGGCCCATCCGCCAAATCCGTCGCCAGTGCCTCGACCTCCTCCCTCACCGCGAGGTCGGCCCGGAGGCTGGTGAATGTCTGCGCCGGATATCGCTCGTGCAAGTCGCGGCTGAGTGCGTCCGCCTCGGCGGTCGCGCTGCGGTAGGTGAAGGCCACGTCATATTCCGCCGAGGCCAGTGTGCGCACGATCTGTTCGCCTATACCGCGACCACCGCCCGTCACGAGCACCAGTTTCTTATTCGAGCGCTCGGCCAAACATGCCTCCTGACAACAAGGGCCTGCTATGCAGGCTCGGCTGAAAAAACGGCACAGACATTCTGCCCGCCAAACCCAAAGGAATTCGACAGCACAGTATCGACCCAGGCCTGCCGGCTTTCATTCGGCACGACGTCGAGCGGGATGGCCGGGTCGGGCATGTCGTAATTCGTCGTCGGCGGCAGTGTACTGGTCATGATAGTCATGAGCGAAAACACGGCCTCCACGCCGCCTGCCGCAATCAAAGTGTGTCCAATC
>JAUWCP010000312.1 GCA_030609245.1 Hyphomicrobium sp. | reverse complement strand
GCATAGAAGAAGCCGATTGCGCCGAGATACTCCGGTGTCTCCAGGCAGATCACGTCGTCCGTTTCCCGTCGCAGCTCTTCGAGCGATTCTCGCGAGGCAACGGGCGTTGCGATGACGATACGTTGCGGGCCTTGTCTCTTCAATGCATGCAAAGACGCCTTCACCGTTGCACCTGTTGCGATGCCGTCGTCGACAATAATAGCGGTCTTGCCCTTGACCGGAATTCGCGAGCGGCCTGCGACCCACAGTTTGCGGCGTTCCTCGATGATCTCTAGCTGCCTCTTGGCTTCCTGCTGAAACTCATTCTCAGTGAGCCCAACCAGAGAGATGAGCTCCTCGTTGCGCACAATCTCGGGGGCGCCACCATCGACCACCGCGCCTACCGCTAGCTCTCTCTGCATCGGCGCCCCAATCTTGCGCACGAGAATGATATCAAGGGGTGCCTTGAGCTTGGCGGCAACCTCCGCAGCGACGGGTACACCGCCGCGCGGCAATCCAAGCACGATCGGATCGGGAAACGCACGTCGAGCGACTTCCTCGGCCAGGAGCTCCCCGGCTTGCTTGCGGTTTCTGAAGATCCCGATTTTCATGATTCGGAGACCCTCCCTAAGAATCGAACGAACCAGGCCGCGGCGAGGGATATGACGACATCAAGCGTGCCAGGTTCCTCAAATAGATGTGTGGCTCGAGGAACGATCTCCAGGCGCTTTTCACACTTGAGCTCATCCATGGCACGTTCGTTGAGATCAATCACCAATTCATCGCGCCCGCCAACGATAAGAAGCGTCGGCGCCTTCACGCGCGCGAGCGAGCCAGCCGCAAGATCCGGACGCCCCCCTCGGGAGACTACAGCCGATACCTGATCGGGCTGCCGACACGCCGCCACCAACGCCGCGGCTGCACCCGTGCTTGCCCCGAATAGGCCGACAGCGAGGGGCGCAAGGACCTCCTCGCCCTTCAGCCAGCCCAGCGCCTCTTCAAGTCGGGTCGCGAGCAGAGGAATATCGAAGACGTTGCGCCGATCTTCGGCCTCATGTGGCAGGAGGAGATCGAAGAGGAGTGTTGCGAGCTGTGCTTCATTGAGAGCACGAGCAACGCGCGTGTTGCGCGGGCTTAACCGGCTCGAGCCGCTTCCATGCGCGAAGACCACAATCCCTTTTGCTCCCTCCGGCATGGTGAGCAATCCAGGCAGCCTTCGGGGCAGGATTTCAATCTCTTGGGGCGTTAGAAAATCCAGCATGAAGATCGGGCTCCATGGGGTGATCCACATCAGCGGGAGGCTTCACGTCCCCAGATTTTACAGGTCTGCGGCGGCTCGCCTCTGATCTGCATCAACTCGCGCGCTGAGGCCACGTGTCGCGCATGCCGCTGGTTCTGTCATTGCCACTCGAGCCTTAAGATGCCGTCTAAGCCAAGTTTAACGCTTGTTTGCAGCGTCTTTCCCTCGCGGTTCAAGATGGACGCGAGCCATTCAGCATCACTGCGCGACGCGCGGTGAAGGCACATGTTGCGGATCTGAAGCGGTACCATTTCCAGGCTGATGAGTGTGCCATCGGCGGTTCGCATCGTCGGGAAGTACATCAGCACGAGATCGTCACGGAATGCCTCGTAGCCGGTTATTCCCTCGTAGTCGTCAAGGAAGTCCCCGCATCCATAAAGTATGAGCTTGCCACGATAGACCTCGATCCCTTTGGGGTGATGCGAGGAGTGCCCGAAGACAATGTCTACGCGGCCAACTTCCACCAGCTGATGAGCAAAGTCCATCTGCTCTTGCGGTATTTCGTACCCCCAATTGTTGCCCCAATGAATCGACACGAGGACAAGGTCCCGCGGCTTGGCGACCGGGTGAATTCCCCGGCTAACTGCCCCCGCGGTCTCGGCGGATAGTCTTCTGGTGATCAGATTGATGCCTGGTTTGTGCGGCCCGGCAGCCCAGCTGGGTGGCGCGCCGGCGCTCGGGCAGGCGAAGGCAAAGACGAGCAATCGAGCATTTCCAGGAATGGTGAGGATGGCGGGAGCTTCAGCAGATTTGGCATCCTGGCCAGCGCCGGCATACGTCACACCGGCATCAGCGAGGGTGGCAAGCGTTTCGAGTAGCCCCGAACGTCCCCAATCGAGGACATGGTTGTTGGCTAGTACGCAGCAGTCGATGCCAGCCGCTGTGATGACATCGGCGTTCTCCGGGCTCATTTTGTAGTTTATGCCTTTTGGCTCGGCATCGGCGCATTGCGTCACCGCTGTCTCAAGATTGATGATGCGAGCGTCGGGCGTCCTTCGATCAAGTTCGGCGAGCGCGTCGCCCCACACTTCAGAAAATGCTATCGGTCTTTCGATTGGACCGTTGGCTTGCTCGGCGAGCTTGACGTAGTCTCTAGCCGACGTCGCGTGAGCCTCGTAAATCTGCGGTTCACAAGGATGGGGTAACACCTGGTCGACGCCGCGACCCGTCATAACGTCGCCTGCGACAAAAATCGTGACCGTCTTAAGGGACTCAGCGGGTAGCTTGGCTGACATTACTTCAAATGCCGACCGAGTCGCCATCAGCGTCGGCCCGGTGCAGGCATCTCCACGCAAATGCTGACCGGTACTCTCAGTTGAGCCGTGCCTCGTGGGTGACTACGTTGGCGCACTTCTGCATATTGCTCGCGGCTTCGCGAGTGACGTGTTG
>JAUWCP010000330.1 GCA_030609245.1 Hyphomicrobium sp. | reverse complement strand
TGCCTTTCGACGATTACGATTTCTATCTCTGCGGGCCGCCGCCATTCATGCAGGCGCTCCACGATGGCCTGGCCGAGCTTGGCGTGCGCGACGAGCGAATCAACTACGAGTCGTTTGGCCCCGCTACCGTGCTTAAGCATGACGCCAAGCCCAAGCAACCGCCGGCGAAAGGCGAAACGGTTGACGGCCCCGTTCCGGTCTGCTTTGCGGCCTCTGACCTGGAGGTTGCATGGTCGCCAGACAAGGGCACGCTTTTGGACTTGGCGGAGGCGGCCGGGCTCAATCCCGCCTTTTCGTGTCGCTCGGGCATTTGCGGTACCTGTGCGACGCGCATCAAGTGTGGCTCGGTGGACTACATCGAAGAACCGACCGGACCCCATGACGACGATGAAGTGCTGATCTGTTGCTCGACGCCCCGTTCCCTCACCGGCGCAACATCCTGCGGCAAAGACAATGGCGTCGTTCTTGACCTCTGACACAGCTTGACAGCGATTAGGGTGCGTGACAGTCGAGATCGAACCTTGAGCTGCCGACATGCAAGTGGTCCGAGTTGACGTATGGTTTTGAGCCCTCAGGAGGATCACGATGGCAATGAAAGAGACGTCCAACGTAACTGCCCAAGAGTGGTTCGGTCTCGGGGAGAGAGTCCCATATGATCGCCGCGCCAAGAGGATCCTGCGCCCGGGCGATACGACCGATTCACCGGACGTCGTCCATGTCTTTCAGCGGGTCGTAAGAGACGCCCCGCCAAGTGAGGAAGCAGTTTGGACTACATTCCTGCCCGGGTTCCCTGATGGTTCGTTCGGTTGGGCGAGAGTCGACCGATACTTGGGTACCGATGGGCTCGTGCCAAAGATCTTCGTCGAATATGTTGGGCAGGGTGATTCAGACAAACCAGCCGACTACCCCTACGGCACGATGGAGCGTGCTGATCTGGTGGAATCCTTGTGGCAAGCAATGGGGATTGGGTCCACCTTCGTCGTGACGTTCGATTACTCCTCCCTAGTGGCGCTTGAGCTTCTCAGCCGCCAACAGGAGCGACTCGACAGTGGTTCCAAGGCGGTCGCCAAGATCGAAGGAGTCTTGATGATAAATGGCGGCTACTTCGCCGACGCGCACAGCCACCCGCTAATGACAACGCCAGCGCTGAAATCCCCGCTCGGGGGCATGGTCACGTGGTTCGGTCAACGCTCCCGCTTCATGGCCAGGCAGCTGCTCAAGTCGATGTTCTCAAAGGAATATCGGCTATCTTCTGCCGAGTTCAACGAAATCTACGAAGCGATCAGTCGGCGCAACGGCTTTCCCTTCGTCAGTAAGGCCGCTGGATTCGTAGCGGAGCATCGTTCCAAATACGCGGAGCGGTGGGATTTGCGCCGTCTGTATCTCGCATTGCAAGAGTCGGTATCGTTTCACGTTGTCGGCAGCGAAGGCGATATTTTTGAGCCGAACCAAGTTGTCAAAGCCAGAGAACGGTTGGGCGACCACGGGCTAGATATCCGCATGTTGCCCGGCGGCCATATGACTACGTCAGAGCACCCGGAGCTACTCGCGCAAATAATCCGGGAGGTAGGACCGAAACAATGACGCGAAACACTATCTAGAAATTCCCGCGAGTGGCCGCTCAGTCAGGACCAATCAAACAACGCGCATGCCGAAACGCTCAGCGAACGTCACGTAGAGCACCGGTACAACGATCAATGTTAGCAGCGTGGCAAATATCAGTCCGAAGATCATACCGTTCGTCATCGGCGCCCAAAGCGGCCCTCCGAATAAAGACAACGGCAACAGACCACCGATCGTTGTAATCGTCGTCAGGAAAATGGGGCGCATGCGCAGACGGTACGAGCCGACCGATTGAACGCTTCGGGCTGTCCCGGCCCCCCAAGCCCGCGGGCGCCGTTGGCCCGCCCCGTTTTCGCCAGCCTGGCGCCTCCCATCGCGTAAGCCTCTGCGGCTTCAGTCATATTTTGCGCTAAATACGATGGAACGTTAAGGCTGCCGCGTCAGCGGTGCTGTCGTTTACAACACGCTCCGCTTAAGATGCGGCGCGGCTCACTTCAAACAACAGTCTGAGGCTCATGTCGGCGGAACTCGCCTTTAATCGCAGCGCCGAGGTCGACTATGGCGTGGCCGAGCAGGTCGCGCCCGGCGTCCGCCGGATCGTGGCCAACAATCCCGGCCCTTACACGTTCCTCGGCACCAACACCTATCTGGTCGGCGAGGGACGGGTCGCGGTGATCGATCCTGGTCCCGCCGACAAACGCCATCTCGAAGCCATTGCCGCCGCCACCAAGGGCGAGCGCGTCAGCCATATCGTTATCACCCACAGCCATCGCGACCATTGCGAGGGCGCGCGCCCCTTGCAGGAGATGCT
>JAUWCP010000181.1 GCA_030609245.1 Hyphomicrobium sp. | reverse complement strand
ATGTGATCGTTGGCCGCCTCATCCCGGCAGGGACGGGCGGGACTTTGCGCCGGCTCCGCAAGATTGCCGCCAAACGCGACGAGCTTATCGCGCGTGAGCAGGCCAAGGCTGACGCGGAAAAGGCGCTTGCCGGTCCAAGTGTGGCGCCGGTACGCCGGCGCCGGCGCCCAACTGAGGAGGCCGTCGAATAGCGCCCCTGCGGGCGGCATATATATGTAGAGACCTGGGTGCGGGCGCCGAGGCGGTCGCACTCGCCTTCGCCGGTGCCCCTAACCTGGTTCAAAGCGGGGGTCGGCCCGGCAGCAGGGGCCTGCCAGAGTTTGGCAAAAAAATTTGGCTTTCGATAATCGCTGGGTGTTGACCGCATTTGGCGCTCTGTATATAGGTCTCGCACTCTCACGGTAGGTGGTAGACCAATTGCGCAGCATTTAAGGGCTGCCTTTCCGGGCCTAGACGCTGCCGTCGCAAAGCAGAGGAAAAATTCGAACCAAGATCTGCGGTTCCTTTGAGAGCTGTATGGTCCTCTGGTTTTTTCGTGCCGGGCGCGCTGGGTCAGCGTGGCAAGGCAGGGTCGGCTTGGCGCATGCGCGTTTCAAACCGGCAAACGTGGACTGGGACGGACAAGGCGAATGCCGACGATACAACAATTGATCCGGAAGCCTCGGGGTCAGAAGACATACCGCGAGAAGTCGCGCCACATGGAGGCGTGCCCTCAGAAGCGCGGTGTGTGCACGCGCGTGTATACAACGACGCCGAAGAAGCCGAACTCCGCTTTGCGCAAAGTTGCCAAGATCCGCCTGACCAACGGCCACGAGGTGATCGGCTACATTCCCGGTGAGGGTCATAATCTGCAGGAGCACTCCGTGGTGCTCATTCGAGGCGGCCGCGTGAAAGATCTTCCAGGCGTCCGCTATCACGTCGTACGCGGCGTGCTCGATACGCAAGGCGTAGCGGGCCGCAAACAGCGGCGTTCGAAGTACGGAGCCAAGCGGCCGAAGTGATCGCCGCTGGCGATCATCTCCGCGAAGGCGGAGATCCATGGGCCGGGAAAGCGGCCCATTGTTGTTGAGAGATTGAAGCGAAGGACGAAGAAGCAATGTCCCGTCGTCACAGGGCCGAAAAACGCGAGGTCAATCCCGACCCGAAGTTTGGCGAAATCGTCATCACCAAGTTCATGAACGCGGTGATGAACCAGGGCAAGAAATCCGTCGCCGAGCGCATTGTCTACGGCGCATTCGATCGCATGGAGACCAAGGCGAAGTCGGATCCCGTGCAGCTTTTCCGTCAGGCGCTCGACAACGTCATGCCGACCCTCGAGGTGCGCTCGCGCCGTGTCGGCGGTGCCACCTATCAGGTACCTGTCGAAGTGCGCGTGGAGCGCCGCCAAGCGTTGGCAATTCGCTGGCTCATCACGGCCGCGCGCGCGCGCAATGAGAATACGATGGTCGACAGACTATCGGGAGAGCTTTTGGACGCCGCCAACAACCGAGGGACGGCAGTCAAGAAGCGAGAAGATACGCACAAGATGGCAGAGGCCAACCGGGCCTTCTCTCATTACCGCTGGTAACAGGTTTTCGGAATACAAAGCATGGCCCGCGAATACGCAATCGAGGACTACCGCAACTTCGGCATCATGGCTCACATCGATGCTGGAAAGACGACGACGACTGAGCGGATCCTCTATTACAGCGGCCGGTCCTATAAGATCGGCGAAGTGCACGACGGTGCTGCAACCATGGACTTCATGGAGCAGGAGGCGGAGCGTGGCATCACGATCACTTCGGCCGCAACGACCTGCTTCTGGCCGGGCCGCGATGGCAGAAAGCGCCGCTTGAACATCATCGACACGCCAGGGCACGTGGACTTCACCATCGAGGTGGAGCGTAGCTTGCGTGTGCTCGACGGCGCTGTATGCGTGCTGGACTCCAACCAAGGCGTCGAGCCGCAGACCGAGACAGTTTGGCGCCAGGGCGACAAGTATGGTGTGCCGCGTATCATCTTCGCCAACAAGATGGATAAGACCGGCGCCGACTTCTACATGTGCGTTTCGGACATCAAGGAGAAACTCGGCGCTCGTACTGTGCCGATCCAGCTGCCCATCGGCGCGGAGGCCGATTTCAAAGGCGTCGTCGATCTCATCACCATGAAAGCCTACGTCTGGAACAGCGAAGGCAAAGACGCCAAAATGGAAGTGGAGGAGATTCCTGACGACCTCAAAGAACGCGCAGCCGAGTTCCGAGCAGCGATGATTGAGGCGGCCGTCGAGATGGATGACGCCGTGATGGAAAGCTACCTTGAGGGTAAAGAACCCGACGTTGACACGCTGCGCAGCCTAATCCGCAAGGCAACAGTTTCGGCCACTTTCTATCCGATGATGTGTGGCTCCGCATTCAAGAATAAGGGCGTGCAGCCGCTGCTCGATGCCGTCGTCGACTTCCTGCCGGCACCGTCGGATCGTGAGGCCTTCAAAGGCGTCGATCCCGAAACCGATGAGCCCGTGCTGCGCAAACCGGTGGACAGCGATCCGCTGTCGATGCTGGCGTTCAAGATCATGAGCTTTGAGCACGTTGGCTCAATCACCTTCTGCCGCATCTACTCCGGCAAGGTGGTGAACGGCCAGCATCTTGCCAATACGACGCGTAACAAGAAGGAGCGCGTGGGACGCATGTATCTGATGCATGCCGCCGATCGCGAGGAGATCAAGGAAGCGTACGCGGGCGACATCATCGCCATCTCGGGGCTTAAGGACACACGCACGGGCGAGACACTGTGCGACCCCAATAAGCCAGTGCTTCTGGAGAAGATGGATTTCCCCAGTCCCGTCATCGAGATGAAAATCGAGCCCAAGACCAAGGTCGATCAGGAGAAGATGTCCATGGCGCTCAACACCATGTCGATCGAAGATCCCTCATTCCGAGTGGCGGTCGATCAGGAGTCGGGCGAGACGATCCTGCGCGGCATGGGCGAGCTTCACCTAGACATCAAGGTCGACATCTTGAAGCGCGTCTACGGCGTGGAGGCCAACGTCGGCGCACCGCAGGTGGCCTATCGCGAGACGCTCGTGAAGCCGACGGAAGTCGACTACACTCACAAGAAGCAGACTGGCGGCACGGGGCAATTTGCACGCGTCAAGCTGCGAATGGAGCCTAACGAGACCGGTAAGGGCAACGAATTTTCTGCCGAAATTGCCGGCGGCGCGGTTCCGAAGGAATACATCCCCGGCGTGGAGAAGGGTATCCGGTCGGTTTGGGATAGCGGTGTCCTCATCGGCTTCCCGATGGTCGACATGAAGGCGACGCTGTATGATGGAGCCTTCCACGAAGTCGACTCTTCGGCCATCGCCTTCGAGATTTCCGCGCGCTCTGCCGTGAGAGAAGGATGTGAAAAGGCAGGTGTGAAGCTGCTGGAGCCGATCATGGACGTCGAGGTGGTGACACCCGGTGATTTTCTCGGCGGGGTTATCGGCGATCTCAACAGCCGCCGCGGGCAGATTCGCAGTCAGGCAATGCGCGGCAACGCGACCGTGGTCCGTGCGTTTGTGCCACTGGCCAACATGTTTGGATACGTGAGCCAACTGCGCTCCATGAGTCAGGGCCGCGCGTCCTACACGATGCAGTTTGCGCACTACTCGGATGTCCCGCGCAACGTGGCGGACGAAGTGAAGGCCAAGTACGCCTGAACGTGAGGCGGACAGGATGAGGCGCATTGAGGGAAGCATCGCCTCGCCCAAGTGAAACGTACTGGTTCCCTTAGGGAACAAAAACTGAAGGTGGAGAGCCTAAGATGGCCAAAGCGAAATTCGAGCGGAACAAACCGCACTGCAATATTGGTACGATCGGTCATGTCGATCACGGCAAGACGACGCTGACGGCTGCGATCACGAAAGCGCTTGCCGAGACCGGCGGTGCAACGTTCACGGCATACGACCAGATCGACAAGGCGCCCGAAGAACGCGCGCGCGGCATCACGATTTCCACGGCGCACGTTGAGTACGAGACGGAGAAGCGCCACTACGCGCACGTCGACTGTCCAGGTCACGCCGACTACGTGAAGAACATGATTACGGGCGCTGCCCAAATGGACGGCGCAATTCTTGTCGTCTCCGCCGCCGACGGCCCCATGCCGCAGACGCGCGAGCACATCTTGCTCGCCCGCCAGGTCGGCGTGCCGGCACTTGTCGTGTACCTCAATAAGATCGACATGGTCGATGACCCCGAGCTGATTGAGCTCGTGGAGATGGAATTGCGCGAGCTGCTATCCTCGTATCAGTACCCTGGCGACGACATTCCCATCGTCAAGGGGTCCGCTCTGATGGCGCTGGAGGATAAGAACCCCGAGATCGGCAAGAATTCGGTCCTGGAGCTCATGAAGGCGGTCGATGACTACATCCCGCAGCCTGAGCGCGCGAAGGACCAGCCGTTCCTGATGCCGATCGAGGACGTATTCTCAATCTCGGGTCGCGGCACGGTTGTGACGGGCCGCATCGAGCGCGGCGTCGTCAAGGTTGGCGAGGAAGTCGAGATCGTCGGCATCCGCGACACGCAGAAGTCGACGGTAACCGGCGTTGAGATGTTCCGCAAACTGCTCGACAGTGGCGAGGCTGGCGACAATGTAGGCTGCCTCCTGCGCGGCATCGACAAGGAGGCTGTGGAGCGCGGCCAGGTGCTGTGTAAGCCGGGCTCCGTGAAGCCGCACACGAAGTTCAAAGCCGAGGCCTACATCCTCACCAAGGAAGAGGGTGGCCGCCATACGCCGTTCTTTACTAACTACCGTCCGCAGTTCTATTTCCGCACGACCGACGTGACCGGCGTTGTGACGTTGCCCTCGGGCACGGAAATGGTGATGCCGGGCGACAACGTCACGATGGACGTCGAGCTCATTCAGCCGATTGCTATGGAGGAGAAGCTTCGCTTCGCCATCCGTGAGGGCGGTCGCACCGTTGGGGCAGGTGTCGTGGCCAAGATAACCGAGTAGAGGCGAGAAACGAAAGGGCGCCCAATGTTGGGCGCTTCTTTCTTTTGGATGAGAGCG
>JAUWCP010000248.1 GCA_030609245.1 Hyphomicrobium sp. | reverse complement strand
TGATCAAGAAGACAACATCCCAACCTTCAACCCGCTCAAACTCTATGCCATCACCAAGCCGGCAAGCGACGGCAAGAAGGCCCATTCGGATGAAGAGGATGGGAGCAATGTTGTCGTTCGCGTCATCGAGCTCCTGGGTGGCATCTTGCCGGGAGAGGATGGCCAGGTACTCGACGACCGGGACGTAGCCGAACTCGTCCGAAGCGCGAAAGAGGCCGAGGCGGAAGCCGAAAGCGTGCGCGCGGGCGCAGAAGCCGATGCAAACGGGTCCCCGGCCGGGACCTTTCTCGGAACGATAGGCGCAGATCTTGCAGCGAATTCCGTGCCGTCCAACACAACGGTCCTAGCCAAGTCCGACCAGGACAATGACGACTCCATTGCCGACCTCGAAGGGCGAGAAGCGCGGGTTGTAAAAGTCGGGCGCGGCGACACACTGAAACGCATCCTAAGGCGCGCTGGCGCCGACAACTGGCAAGCGCGCGCCATGATCGAAGCGGCGCGCCCAATGTTTCCGGCATCAAACCTCAAACAGGGCCAAGAGGTGCGCATCACGCTGGTTCCCTCGCTCACACGTCAGGAGCGCATGGAACCGGCCCGCTTCAGCATTTTCTCCGAAGGCCATGACCATCTGGTCACCGTCAAACGCAACGCTGCTGGTGAATTCGTCGCGTCTAGCTCGCCGTTTTTCGATCGAGACATTCTCAATGCCGCACTCGGCTTCAACGACAAAGCATCCTCGTCCAGCGTCTACGCAAGCGTCTACTATGCGGGCCTGAACGAAAAGTTGTCCGCCGAAACCATCTTGAAGATCATGAAGATTCACGCCTATGAGACCGACTTCCGTCGAAAACTAAGGCCAGGCGATGCACTCGAGCTCTTCTTCGACATGAAGGTGGGCGCGGGACCTAACGAACCTCCGGGCGAGCTGCTTTACACCGCCATAACGACCGGTGGCGAGACCCACCGATTCTATCGCTTCCGAACGCCCGACGGCCACGTGGACTACTATGACCTCGACGGCAACAATTCGAAGAAGTTCCTCATGCGCCGGCCTGTGCGCGGCGACAACGTACGTTTGACATCAGGCTTCGGCCTGCGCTTCCACCCGCTGCTTAATGAGCGGCGCATGCATTCCGGCGTCGATTGGGCAACCGCAGCAGGCACACCGGTCCTCGCCGGCGGTACCGGCGTCATCGAGGAGGCCGGCCGTAAGGGCCGGTACGGCAACTACATCCGCATCCGCCATGCGAACGGCTACCACACGGCCTATGGGCACATGCTGCGCATCGCCAAGGGCGTCAAGAAGGGGACCAAGGTACGCCAGGGACTGGTTATTGGGTACGTGGGCTCCACAGGTCTCTCCTCCGGACCGCATTTGCACTACGAAATGCTGATCAACAAGCGCTTCGTCGACCCGCTCTCAATCCCGGTTCCACACGAAAGAAAGCTGGATGGCCGGGAATTGATCGAGTTCCAGAAAGAGCGTGCGCGCATCGATAATCTTATGCGCCGCACACCCGTCAAGACGGCGAGCAAATAAAAAGCGGGACTCAAGCTAAGCTGCTGCCTTCACCGGTTCACCGTTGAGCGCAAGGTCGCCGTCACGAACCGTGACTTTCACCGTTTCCCCATCCTTGATACGCCCAGCCAGGATCTGTTCAGCCAGCGGGTCTTGCATGTGCCGCTGAATGACACGCTTTAATGGACGCGCGCCATATGCAGGGTCGTATCCACGGTTTGCAATCCACGAGCGCGCCTGATCATTGAGATCGATCGTGATCTTGCGGTCGGCAAGAAGCCTTCGCAAGCGGCCCATCTGGATGTCGACGATCTTGCCCATGTCCGCGCGCTGCAGTCGGTGGAACAGGATGATGTCATCCAGACGGTTGAGGAATTCCGGCCGGAACGTTTGCCGGACCTCGGCCATCACCAAATCGGCCACCGCATCGCTGTCTTCACCCTCTTTCTGATTGACGAGGAATTCCGCGCCGATGTTGGAAGTGAGGATGATGATCGTATTGCGGAAGTTGACGGTTCGGCCCTGACCGTCCGTAAGGCGGCCGTCATCGAGCACCTGCAGGAGCACGTTGAACACGTCGGGGTGTGCCTTCTCGATCTCGTCGAAAAGGATGACTTGGTAGGGCCGGCGGCGCACCGCTTCGGTCAGCGAGCCCCCTTCCTCATAACCAACGTAGCCTGGCGGTGCACCGATGAGGCGAGCCACGGAGTGCTTCTCCATGTACTCACTCATATCGACGCGAAGGAGCGCGCTTTCTTCATCAAATAGGAATGCAGCAAGCGCCTTGGAAAGCTCGGTCTTACCAACGCCCGTCGGACCAAGGAACATGAACGAGCCGATCGGCCGGTTCGGATCCTGCAAGCCGGCGCGCGCGCGGCGCACCGCCGTTGAGACCGCCTCGACGGCCTCACGCTGACCGACGACACGCTTGCTCAAGGCATCCTCCATGTGGAGAAGCTTCTCGCGCTCACCCTCGAGCATGCGGTCGACGGGGATGCCCGTCCAGCGAGAGACGACGGCCGCAATCTGGTCCGGCGTTACCGCCTCCTCGACCATTGTGCCCTTACTATCCTCCTGGCTTTCAATCTCCGTTAGATTCTTCTCAAGCTCCGGGATGCGGCCGTAAG
Organism: Hyphomicrobium sp.; assembly: GCA_030609245.1. GTDB lineage: Bacteria > Pseudomonadota > Alphaproteobacteria > Rhizobiales > Hyphomicrobiaceae > Hyphomicrobium_A. Next base: position 924 of record JAUWCP010000248.1, on the reverse strand, counting down.
CCAGCTCGCCGGCACGCGCAAGATCGCCCCTGCGCTGCGCTTGCTCCAGCTCGGTGCGCAAACTATCGAGCTCCTCCTTTAGCTTCTGCGCCCTCCCGAGCTTCTCGCGTTCCGCTTCCCAATTCTGCGTGAGAACCTTGCTCTCTTCCTCAAGGTCAGCGATATCCTTTTCAAGCCGTTCCAACCGATCCTTCGAGGCCGCGTCGGTCTCTTTGCGCAGCGCCTCGCGCTCGATCTTCATCTGCATCAGATCGCGATCGATAGCGTCGAGGGCCTCAGGCTTGGAGTCGATCTCCATTTTGAGACAGGAGGCGGCCTCGTCGACGAGATCGATCGCCTTGTCGGGCAGGAAACGGTCGGTGATGTAGCGGTTGGACAGCGTTGCCGCGGCGACGAGCGCAGAGTCCATAATGCGCACACCATGGTGTAGCTCATACTTCTCTTTCAGGCCGCGCAGGATTGAAATCGTATCCTCGACCGACGGCTCATCGATGAAAACGGGTTGGAAGCGCCGCGCGAGTGCTGCGTCTTTCTCGATATGCTTGCGATACTCGTCCAGCGTCGTGGCACCGATACAATGCAGCTCGCCACGCGCTAAAGCTGGCTTCAAGAGATTGCCGGCGTCCATTGCGCCTTCGGTCTTACCAGCGCCGACGATGGTGTGCAGCTCGTCGATAAAGAGGATGATGCGGCCACCCTCCGCCTGAACCTCTTGCAACACGGCCTTGAGGCGTTCCTCAAACTCGCCGCGATACTTCGCGCCCGCAATGAGCGAGCCCATGTCCAGCGATAAGAGTTTTTTGTCCTTGAGGCTGTCAGGCACATCACCCTTGACGATGCGCAGTGCCAAACCCTCTGCAATTGCTGTCTTGCCGACCCCCGGCTCGCCGATAAGAACTGGGTTGTTTTTCGTGCGCCGCGACA
>JAUWCP010000219.1 GCA_030609245.1 Hyphomicrobium sp. | reverse complement strand
GGCACCAAGTGATAGGAGTGTACGAAGTATGCGTGCAAGCCGCTGGGCCCGGTCTTAATCCCGTCGAGCAGCGCATGTGGGTTGACGACTGTTAGCGTATTCCAACCCATATGCGGGATCTTGAGCGCCGGGTCCTTCGGTTCGATGGCGCGCACCTCGCCCGGGATCCACCCTAGACCTTCTGTCACCTCGAACTCCAGGCCGCGCGTTGCCAACAGTTGCATGCCAACGCAGATGCCGAGGAACGGTCGCCCGTTTTCTCTCACAGCTTCTTCAAGTGCCGGTCTCAAATCAGCGATAGCGTCAATGCCGCGTTTGCAGTCGCCAAAGGCCCCAACGCCTGGCAGCACGATACGATCAGCCGCCGCAACGGCCTTGGGGTCCGCTGTGACAAGGATATTGGCGTTGACCTCGCTTTCGCGGGCCGCGCGCTCAAAAGCTTTGCTCGCGGAGTGAAGGTTTCCCGAGCCATAGTCGACGATAACGACGCTTTGCATTCCTGCTTAAGCCTTTGCCCCCAACATGCGCCGCCAACGTTCGAAGGCATTTTTGGCGTGCGAACTGGCGGCCGCGATCCATGACGAAATGCCGTCGTTTACTGCTGTTGCCGGGACGTCGGACAATGGAGCGGACGGCAATTGCGGTAACCAAGCCTCGAAGAATCGGCGCTCGCACTCGGCCGTATCGCGCCCTGCAACAGTTCCCTCCATGCGCCAGCCGCGGCGTGTGAGTGAGGCGCGATAAAGCGCACCGGCTTCAAAGCCGAACACGATCTGCACGATGACGACGATAATAGCGACGGTCGCCGGGGTAGCGCCGAGGACGTCCAAGACGCCGATGAGTGCGCTGATCAGGACAAGATAGGCAACGAGTTCCCACCACATTCCCTTCACGAGCAGCCAGATCGCCGGGAAGATCGCGGCAAGCCAATGGAACCGGTCATTTATGAAGACGAGGCGCGCAGCGCGTTCCAACGGATCGGCCAGCGGCTTTGGCGACTCGTGCACGGTGTAGACGTCCACGCGCGTGCGTCCTCCGGGTACAAAAAATAATGCGCTCACCCAGCAAGCGTGCCCTTGGTGGAGGGCACGCGACCGGCTTGGCGCGGGTCGGGTTCGACCGCACGCCGCAGCGCTCGCGCTAAGCCTTTATAGCAAGTCTCGGCGATGTGGTGGTTGTTCTCGCCATAGAGGTTCTCTACATGCAGCGTGATGCGGGCGTTCTGCGCGAAGGCCTGGAACCATTCCCGGAAGAGCTCGGTATCCATTTCGCCAACTTTGGGCTTAGAGAACTCGACCTTCCAAACGAGGTAAGGGCGGCCCGAGACGTCAACTGCGACGCGCGTCAAGGTGTCATCCATGGGCAAGTGCACGTCGGCGTATCGGGTGATGCCCTTTTTATCGCCCAGCGCCTCGGCGACGGCTTGACCCAGCACGATGCCGGTGTCCTCAGCCGTGTGATGGAAATCGATGTGCAAGTCGCCGGCGGCTTTCAAAGTAATGTCGATCATTGAATGGCGGGCCAATTGCTCCAACATATGATCGAGAAAACCGATGCCGGTCTTCACGTCAAAGGCCCCGGAGCCGTCCAGATCGACGGTCGCCGTGATCTGCGTCTCCTTGGTTTTGCGAGAAATCGTGGCTTGCCGCTTCAAAGGACCCCTCATGGCCATCGCTTGCGTCACCAAACCTGAGCGTTTATCAGCTTGAGCCCTGTCCTACCAGAGCCGCACCGCTACCGCGCCCTCTCCTCACGTAGATGCAAATGCAATGCGAACACTTGCTTCCGATCCAGCTCAGTCTACTCCCTGGCATGGGACGACTATACTGACCGTTCGTAAAGATGGTCGTGTCGTCATCGCCGGCGATGGCCAGGTCAGTATTGGTGGCACCGTCATCAAATCCAATGCCCGCAAGGTACGCACGCTCGGTAAGGGTGACGTTATTTGCGGTTTCGCCGGTGCTACCGCCGATGCCTTTACGCTCTTTGAGCGGCTGGAGACCAAGATCGAGCAATATCCAGGCCAGCTCACCCGTGCGTGCGTGGAGCTGGCCAAGGATTGGCGCACCGACCGTTATCTTCGCCGCCTCGAGGCGATGATGATCGTTGCCGATCGTGAGACTACGCTTGTACTGACCGGCACGGGCGATGTGCTTGAGCCCGAAAACGATATCATGGGCATAGGGTCGGGCGGTAACTACGCACTGGCCGCCGCGCGCGCCCTACGCGATCAGCCCTTTGATGCAGAGGAGATCGCACGCAAGGCGATGGCCATTGCCGCCGACATCTGCGTTTACACCAACACCAACCTCGTCCTTGAGACCCTTCCGTCAAGCCGGTAGCGGATAGGCAAGCAATGGAGCACGTGCAAGATGGTCTGGTTCTACGTGGGTCTCATTGGCTGCATTGTCGGCCTGAAGTTTGTTTCCACACATTGAGGCCCCACCTTCCATGACTCACTTCTTGCCCCGTGAAATTGTCTCCGAGCTGGACCGCTTCATCGTTGGCCAGAACGACGCCAAGCGTGCCGTTGCCATCGCCTTGCGCAACCGCTGGCGCCGGCAGCAACTTACGGGTGACCTCAAAGAGGAAGTCCTGCCCAAGAATATCCTCATGATCGGGCCGACCGGTGTCGGCAAGACGGAGATCTCGCGGCGGCTCGCAAAGCTCGCAGGCGCGCCATTCATAAAGGTAGAAGCGACTAAGTTTACCGAGGTTGGCTACGTCGGCCGGGATGTGGAGAGCATCGTGCGCGATCTGCTTGAGATCGCTATCGCGCTTGTCAAAGACGTCAAGCGAAAAGAGGTTCGCGCCAATGCCGAAAAGAACGCCGAAGAGCGCGTGCTCGATGCGCTGGTCGGCCTGGGAGCGGCCGAGGCGACGCGGGAAAGTTTCCGCAAGCGGCTGCGCGACGGTGAGCTCAACGACAAGGAAATTGAGATCCAGGTTTCGGATGCCGGTTCCGGCATGCCGATGTTTGAGATCCCCGGCGCACCCGGTGCCTCTATTGGCGCCGTTAACATCGGCGACATTCTGGGCAAGGCCTTCGGGCAGCGCACCAAGCCGCGCCGGTTTACCGTCGCCGACAGCCACGATGTGCTGATCGCGGAAGAAAGCGACAAGCTGATCGATACAGACGTGATCGTGGCTGACGCCATCGACGCGGTCGAGAACAATGGCATCGTCTTCTTGGATGAGATCGACAAAATCTGCTCGCGAGTGGAGGCGGGGCGTATCGGCGGTGATGTATCGCGTGAAGGCGTGCAGCGCGATCTGCTGCCGCTTATCGAAGGCACGACGATCTCCACCAAGTACGGGCCGGTGAAAACGGACCACGTGTTGTTCATCGCATCGGGCGCCTTTCACGTGGCAAAGCCCGCCGATCTTCTGCCTGAGCTGCAGGGGCGGTTGCCCATCCGCGTGGAGCTGAGACCTCTGACACGGGAGGACTTCCGCCGCATCCTGACTGAGCCCGAAGCGAGCCTCATCAAGCAATATGTGGCGCTGATGGGTACTGAGAACGTAGCCTTAACTTTCACCGACGACGCCGTCGACGCCCTCGCCGATACGGCCGCGCAGGTCAATTCATCGGTCGAGGACATCGGCGCGCGGCGTTTGCAAACCGTGATGGAGCGTGTGCTTGATGAGATTTCGTTTGATGCGTCTGACCGCGGCGGTCAGTCAATTACCATCGACGCTGAGTACGTGACATCGCGTCTTGGTGATCTCGCGAAGAACACAGACTTGTCGAAATTTATTCTTTAAGTCGCGCGCAAGAACACTACGTTGCGGCGCAAAAAGACTTGCGGTACGTTGCAGTGCATCAATTTTGTCCACTTATCTCTTAACTCAGTGCAGCGGAATATTGTTCCACATTTAACATTAGTTTCGTATAGATGATGTTGTAGATGGTCGGTATTTGCCGCGGGTTTTTGTTTGTGCGGGAGGCATTGATGGCTCCCTTCATGTCCGCTTCTAGCAGCGCCGCCATCTGCTAGGAGGTAACGTAATGGCATGCCCCAAGATCGAGGTCCGAGGTAAGCGGGTCATCCTGCTGAGTGGATTTCGCAATGC
>JAUWCP010000274.1 GCA_030609245.1 Hyphomicrobium sp. | reverse complement strand
TCTTGTCCTCGATTGCCATAGCTATAATCACCGACGCGCTGGTCCCGACCAACAGCCGGCTGATCCAGAGCGCAATCCCGAAATTAATGTCGGCACAGGTAGTATGGACCGCGCTCATTGGGCGCCGCTTGTAGATCGATTTATGGAAAGCTTGCAAGAGGCAGATTATCTCGGGCGACATCTCGACGTTCGCGAGAATGTTAACTTCCGTGGACGTCAGCTCGCGCGTTTTGTTCATACGCATTTTCCTCATAGCGGCTGCTGCCTTGCTATTGAGGTAAAGAAGATTTTCATGGATGAATGGACCGGCGAGCTTGATGAGGCGGCTTTCGAGGCTCTGCTCGCGGCTTTTCGGGCGACACTCAATCGGATTGAGGGTGTTCCATGGACCCGCTGAATATCGATTCGGACGTGCTCAGAACGACCGACGAAATTGAGCAAATGGTCTTGAAGCTTAAATCCGGTAAGGTTCTGCGTAAGAGGCTTCCCGGCGGCGGACGTATCCATATAGATCGTCCACAGCCATTTATTTGTGTATATCGGCGTCCCGACACCAGATCGGATATGGGCACCGAGCAGCTCTTATTAGGGCAAGCATCTTATATTTTGAGCAGCGGATCCGAGGAGTATCAACCTCTTCTAAAAGCGCTCATCACCAGACTTTTAGATGTGATTGTGGAGGCTTATGGCGCCGTCCTCGTGCTCGAGCTTTGGTCTGCGCCAGATGGATTGCCCGCCGAGCCCAACGAACGGCCTGCTCCCGTGCGCTTCCGCATAGTTGCGGCACGTCATGGTGTGCCGGATGCGACAATTGAGTCGCTTGAACATTCGCTACTTGCAACAACACGCGATCGGGCAACCAAGATCGCGATTGATTATTGCTCAGGCGCAGCATCGCCTGGATTGCCACCATTACTCTCGAGTGAAGAGGAAGAGCAGCAGAGCGCTTATTTGGTAGGCCTGGAGGTTCCTCCAATCTATCGCGACCCGGAAGCGGGGAAGGTCATCCCGATCGAACTGAGGCTTTTCACGGGACGGCTCGGGCGGGCTCTCCGGCAGGCCTTCTTCACATTTGTGCATGCGCGAGCGCGCTATCGGCCAGCGCACTATCAGGAACTGGGACGAAGGGCGATGACCCGTGCCGTGTCCGTCGCGGATGAGGGCCTTGCCCAAGTTGGTGACTCGTTTGACCTGCTTCTTCACGCGACGCCGGTCAACACGGACGCGGCATATCAGCGATTCGTAGATGCCAGCTGCCAAGCCATCCCCGAGTTCCTTTATCGCCCACAGACGATTGATCCGGGCGCGCTGAAACTTGCGCTTTACAAAGTTCCGATCGAGCGAATCGAAGACCCGGCTCTGTACCATCTGTTTGCGGCCCAGCGCGACGAGTTTGATCGTATGATCACAATGATCGCCGATCGAGGCACACCGCAGTTTCTTCTTGAAAGCCAGCAGGTTTTCGGTCGCCCCGACGAGCATCTTCTCGGTACAGCCAATCGCCTCCTCAAGACTCTCCAACCCGAAGCGCAGGGCGATGGCGGTCGGGTAGCCGATGCTAAACGCTTTGCCGGATTGGCCGAGCGCGAACTTGCCCGCTACCGCAAGGATTGGCCCGACCTTCCAGCGCGCGTTGAAATGCGTACTGACGTACCTGGTTTGATGGTGTCGCGCGGCCATTTCCTTGTTGGCCATTCTGCGAAGGTGTCCGAGACGCGTGTAGATGCAACGCTCCACCATGAAATCGGAACACATATCCTCACCTACTATAACGGCCTGCAGCAGCCGCTTTCGCAGTTCCATACGGGAATGCCGGGTTATGAGCAGACCCAAGAGGGTGTTGCCATGCTTTCGGAGTATCTATCGGGCGGATTGACCAGGCAGCGAATGCGTCTCCTTGCCGGACGCGTCGTGGCCGTCGACAGTGTGGTCGAGGGTGCAGACTTTCTTGAGACTTTCCGACTGCTTCACGACGCCCACGGTTTCGGCAGACGTGCCGCTTTCACCATCGCGATGCGGGTGCATCGAGGTGGCGGACTGACCAAGGATGTAGTCTATCTGCGCGGCCTAATTGGCATTCTCGATTATCTGGCCAAAGGCCACAGCTTTGATGACCTGTTGCTTGGCAAGGTCTCTCTTGAACATATTGATATTGTTGAGGAATTGCGCTGGCGCCAGGTTATCTCGCCGGGCCCGCTTAAGCCGCGCTATCTGGAAAAACCCGAAGCGCTCGAGCGATTAGCGGCGTTGCGGGAAGGGGTGGACCTACTGGCGCTTGTCGATCGAGGTGCGCCATGAGGCTCGGCTTCGTAATCAACGATCTTGCAACCGAATTGGTCAACTACACCACAACGCATCTCGCACTTGCGGCCCATCGAAGGGGGCACGAGGTCTGGTATGTTGAGGTCGGGCGTTTCGCATTGGCGCCGGATGGTCGCGTGCATGCTGATGCGCGCCGTCTTGCATCTCAACGACTCGCATCCGTAAGTGAGCTGATCGCGTCATTGAGGTCCGTTGAAACGGCCTGTCTAGACCTAACGGTCGATAAGCTTGACGCCCTGTTTCTGCGTAACGATCCTGCAGCTGATGCGTTGGATCGTCCTTGGGCGCAACTCGCTGGCGTGAACTTCGGACGTCTCGCTGAACAGGCCGGCGTCGTCGTCGTTAATAGCCCGGAGGGACTGTATCACGCGGTCAATAAGCTTTACTTGCAGTTCTTTCCCGCGGGAATTAGGCCGCGATGTCTCATAAGCCGCAATCCCGAGACGGTGAGGCAATTTATGGATGAGGTCGGCGGCAGCGTGGTAATCAAACCGCTCCGTGGGTCTGGCGGGCACAATGTGTTCCTTGTTCGTCGCGATGATTCCTACAATTTCAATCAGATGTTTGAGACCGTAAGTCGGGAGGGATATGTAATAGCGCAGGAGTTCCTTCCAGAGGCAGCCGATGGTGACACGCGACTTTTTCTCCTTGAAGGCGAGTTGTTGGAGGTAAACGGAGCGGTGGCCGCACTTCGAAGAGTGCCGGCAAAAGGTGATTTGCGAAGTAACATGGCTGCGGGTGGCCACGGCGAGCTCCCTGAGATCACCGATAAGATCCGCCGGATCGCCGAAGCAGCGCGGCCACAGTTGAAGTTAGATGGGATGTTTTTGGTTGGCCTTGATATCATCGGCGGCAAAATGGTGGAGGTCAACGTCT
>JAUWCP010000120.1 GCA_030609245.1 Hyphomicrobium sp. | reverse complement strand
CCTTGTCGGTTTCGATCTCGGCGATCACATCACCGGACTTGACGTCCTGGCCCTCCTTAACGAGCCATTTGGCAAGCGTCCCCTCCTCCATGGTCGGCGACAGCGCTGGCATCAGAATTTGCGTCGGCATCGCGTCTCGTCCCCGCGCAGCTCAGTCGGCTACGACCACGTCGGTATAGAGCTCTGTCGGATCGGGTTCGGTGTCGGAGAGTGCAAAATCGGCAGCCGCATTCACGACATCACGCATCTGGCGGTCGATTTTCTTCAACTCGTCGTCCGTCAAACCTTCGCGCAACAGCTGCTTGCGTACATGCTCAATTGGGTCGTGCGTCTCGCGCATTTTTTGCACCTCTTCACGGGTGCGATATTTGGCCGGGTCCGACATCGAATGGCCGCGGTAGCGATAGGTCATCATCTCTAGAATGATTGGCCCTTTGCCCGAGCGGGCATGTTCGATCGCGCGCGCGCCTGCTTGGCGCACTGCGTGCACGTCCATGCCATCGACCTGCTCGCCCGGTATTGCAAACGAGATGCCCCGCTGGGAAAGGTTTGTGGTCGATGAGGACCGTTCGATTGCCGTCCCCATCGCGTATCTATTGTTTTCGATGATGAACACGACAGGCAGCCCCCACAGCTGCGCCATATTGAACGTCTCGTAGACTTGTCCCTGGTTCGCAGCGCCGTCGCCGAAGTAGCACAAGGCGACGTTGTCATTGCCACGGTACTTGTTGGCAAATGCCAGCCCAGCACCCAGCGGTGCCGTTGCGCCGACGATGCCGTGCCCGCCATAGAAATGCTTTTCGATGGAGAACATGTGCATGGAGCCGCCCTTGCCCTTGGAGTAACCGCCTCGGCGGCCGGTGAGCTCTGCCATCACGCCTTTGGGATCCATGCCAGCCGCCAGCATATGGCCATGGTCGCGATAGGCCGTGATCACCTGGTCAGCGGGTTTCAAGTTGGCCTGCATCCCCACGACCACCGCTTCCTGACCGATATAGAGATGGCAGAAGCCACCGATATGCCCCATGCCATAGAGCTGACCGGCCTTCTCCTCAAAGCGGCGGATCAGCAGCATCATGCGGAAGGCGTCAAGCTGCTCCTTGCGTGTGATCGCTTTGGCGGTCGCCGCCTGCCTCTTTGCTCGGGACGACGACTTCGCCTTGCCCGAAGAAGATCGGCTCTGGTTGCGTTGCACTTTGGCTGGCGCCATTGGGCTTCCCCAGGCTCTTGGCTGTGACGATTGCGCTGCGGCGATTCACCGGCGGCGCGTACTGATTTGCCTGAAATCTACAAGAGCCCGTTGTCGATGACCAGAACGGCCCCAAGAACACCACCAACAAGCACAGATAAAACAGGCCAGAACAAGCATACGCTGGTCCTTGGGAAGGCTCGCTGGGTGGGATGGTTGGTGGATGCCCCCCAACCGGGTCTTAGCGGCGGATCACCACGCGATCGTGAGGATCGACAAAGCCTAAAACGTCACGCGCAAGCTCTTCGACAATATCGGGATCGGGGAACTCGGGCGCCAGCAGGGCCACGTCGCGCTCAAGCTTGGCGCGCACGGCCTCGAGGCTTTTGATCTCAAACTCTAACAGAGCTGATCGCTCGATCAGCGTGGATCGCACCTCGAGGCCGTGTCGGCCATTGATTGCATGATGGGCAAAGTAGGCCGTCATACCCAGGCAGAGAAGCAACACCATCACCTGCCGTGGCCTCGATCGCCGATCATGATTTAGCTGACGCATAACTTTGGGTACGCCGCACAAAACTGGTGAACCCCAGTTTTATGCCACACACCTCCTTAATCTCAGGTAAAGCCCTGTGCCGCTTTCGCGCCACCGCGCTTTCTCGCAAAACCACCTACTGGCCAAAACACCGCGTTAAGTGGGCCTTGCACCGCGAATAACGCTTCTGCCCGCATAGCGCCCCACCGCACCCAGTTCATCCTCAATGCGGATGAGTTGGTTATACTTTGCAAGCCGATCGGAGCGGCATAACGAACCCGTTTTGATCTGGCCGGCATTCGTTGCCACGGCGAGGTCCGCAATGGTGGAGTCCTCTGTCTCGCCGGAGCGGTGCGATATAACCGCCGTATAGCCGGCGTGCTGGGCCATGGCGACGGCGTCCAAAGTCTCTGATAGCGAACCGATCTGGTTCACCTTTACGAGAATCGAGTTGGCGATGTCCTTGGCGATGCCTTGCGAAAGCCGGTCGGTATTGGTGACGAAGAGGTCGTCGCCGACAAGCTGGCAACGCGCGCCGATGGCCTCGGTCAGGGCCTTCCAACCCTCCCAGTCGTCCTCAGCCATCCCGTCCTCAATCGAAATGATGGGATAGCGCTGAACGAGGTCGGCCAAGTATTTGACCATTCCTGCCGCATCGAGGGACTTGCCTTCGCCAGCCAGGTTGTATTTCCCGTCCTTGAAGAATTCGGTCGAGGCACAGTCGAGTGCCAGCATCACGTCGTCGCCCGGCTTATAACCAGCCGTCTCAATCGCCTTCATAATAAAGCTGAGCGCCTCGTCGGCCGACTTCAAACTAGGCGCAAAGCCACCCTCGTCGCCCACGTTGGTGTTAAGGCCGGCCTCCTTCAACGCCTTCTTCAGCGTGTGAAAGATCTCCGCACCCATGCGTATGGCATCTGCACATGTGTCTGCCCCGACAGGCATAACCATGAACTCTTGGATGTCGATCGGGTTGTCGGCATGCATACCGCCGTTGACGATGTTCATCATCGGCACGGGCAACACGTGCGCGCCCGCACCGCCAATGTAGCGATAAAGCGGAAGCCCGCTGGTTTCTGCAGCAGCCTTGGCAGTGGCAAGCGAGACGCCCAGGATGGAATTAGCACCGAGCCGGCTCTTGTTTTTGGTTCCATCCAGCTTGATGAGGGCCTCATCGACGCCGCGCTGGTCTTCTGCGTCCATACCGGCGAGCGCATCGTAGATCTCGCCGTTAACCGCATCGACGGCCTTGGTGACGCCCTTGCCCTGATACCGCGCAGCTTCGCCGTCGCGCAGCTCGACGGCCTCGTGCGCACCCGTCGATGCGCCTGAGGGCACCGCGGCGCGACCAAAAGCGCCGTCCTCCAAAACGACGTCGACCTCGACGGTTGGGTTGCCGCGACTGTCGAGGATCTCGCGGCCGATAATGTCGATGATGGCGGTCATGGTTATGTCCTACTGGTCAAGACGGTTTCGCGGGGTTTTATCTGGTCTGCTGTTTGGCGCAAGGGCCACCTTCAATTGGGGAGAAATAACGCAGGCCTAGAGCAAGATCGTTCTTGATGGAATCGCTCGCCAAGCCAGGGAGGTGTCCGCCAGATGAGTGAATCTTGCTCTAAATCAAAAGTGTAGAGACTGATTCACGTTTCACTTGGAAAAGCCCAAGTGCGTCCAAGTGCGTCCAAATGAAACGATCAGGCTCTAGCGCGCGCGGCAATGTTGCTGGCATGGTGACCCCATGACCTCATCCACGAACAGCGACGCTCTCGTCCTTTTTTCCGGCGGGCAGGACTCTACCGTCTGTCTCGCCTGGGCGCTCGACCGCTATCAGCGCGTCGAGACGGTCGGCTTCTCTTATGGTCAACGGCACGCGGCCGAGCTCGGACAACGTCACACGTTACGCGAATGCCTGAGCACGCTGCTCCCGCGCTGGGGCGAGCGCCTCGGGCCGGACCACATGCTGGAGCTTCCCGAACTGGGGCGCCTCAGCGACACCGCGCTGACCCGCGATGCCGAAATCGAGCTGACCGCCGCCGGCCTACCCTCCACATTTGTGCCGGGCCGCAATCTCCTCTTTTTCACTTATGCCGCCGCCCTGGCTTACCGCCGCGGCATACGCATTCTCGTAGGTGGTATGTGCGAAACGGACTTTTCAGGCTACCCCGACTGCCGCAACGAAACACTTCAAGCGCTGTGCAAAGCCATTTCGCTCGGCATGGATACCGACTTTACACTCGCAACCCCGCTCATGTGGATCGACAAGGCCGGCACTTGGGCGCTCGCCGAGCAACTTGGGGGCACGCCTCTTATCGAACTGATCGTCGAGGATACGCACACCTGCTATCTTGGCATTCGCTCGCGCCGTCACACCTGGGGTTACGGGTGCGGCCATTGTCCGGCTTGCGATTTGCGCGCGAAAGGTTGGGAGAAATGGCAGCAACAAAAGAGGAGCTGATCGCGGCAGTCGACCTCGCGATCGCCGGCGAGTGGGAGGCGGCGCACAAGGCGACGCAACAGCTTGAAGGCGATGCGACCGCTGACTGGCTGCACGCCGTCCTCCACAAGATCGAGGGCGATCAGAACAACGCCCGCTACTGGTATCGGCGCATATCGCACGCGTTCGAAGAGTTCGACGATCCAAAGACGGAGCTGGCTGCCATCCACGCTTCGCTTTCGCCTTAAGTCAGCCCTCGATAGCTCCGGCGGTCGGCGCTGGATCCTCTTGGAACCCAGGTGCCGCAAGCTGCTGCGCGAAATCGCGTATGTCGGCCGGCCAGTCGGCGATCAACGCTTCAAAGCTCTCCCGCTCGCCGCGAAACAGTGCGCGACTTGCTTCCTCAAAACCCAGCCGGTCGCCGCCCATGAACGATAGGAACCGGTAGGCTGCTTGTTGCGATTGGCGGGTGCGATCCTTGTCGGCGTTCGCGAGCCGCGCCTGCTCGACCAACTTGCGCAACGCCACCGAGGCGCCACCTGGCTGAGTGCGCAACCACTCCCAGTGCCGCGGGAGCAGCGTCACCTCGCGACCAACGACGCCGAGTTTAGGACGGCCAGGTGCGCGCGGTTTTGTCTGACCTGCTTGGTTTGGGCATTCGCCTTGGGCCTGCTGAGACTGGCGTTCTCTGGCGCGTGTCAGTACGTCAGCATCCGTCCCACTGAGATCGATATCGATCAGGCTGCCGGTCGCGTTTTCCCAGATGAAAATGGGCTGGGGCTCGCCTCGTTCCCATATCGCCTTTGCCTTCAAGGCCACGTGGCGCAAGGCCCCGCACGCGATGCGGTCTTCACCACAAAATGCAGAGCACACGATATCTCTTTGCTGATCCACGGAGGCCTCGCTCAAATCGTTGGAGCCGCTTTCTATCCGGGTAAAAAAACGACGTCAATTATATCCTGGTATAATTCGTCCTGAGCAGATCTATTCTCGCTGGGACGGCCTTGAATGGCGCTACGCCGAGCACCAGAGCCTGATCGTTTCACTTGGACGCACTTGGCTTTTCCGAGTGAAACGTGAATCAGTCTCTACACTTTTGATTGAGAGCAAGATTCACTCATCTGGCGGACACCTCCCTGGCTTGGCGAGCGATTCCATCAAGAACGATCTTGCTCTAGGGAATGCGCATGTATTCAGTGAAGGAGATCTTCCGCACGCTACAGGGCGAGGGCGCACATACCGGCCGCTCGGCTGTTTTCTGTCGCTTTACCGGCTGCAACTTGTGGTCCGGCCGCGAAGCCGACCGGGCCGACGCTGATTGTCAATTCTGCGACACGGATTTCGTCGGTACCGACGGCACCGGTGGCGGGCGCTTTGAGCACGCAGCCGCGCTCGCCGATGCGTGTGCGGAGATTGGTGGCAAAACACGTTTCGTCGTCCTCACCGGCGGCGAGCCCATGCTTCAGGTCGATCGTGCGCTCATCGATGCCCTGCACGCCCACGGCTTCATCATCGCAATCGAGACGAACGGCACCCTTCCCGTGCCGGCCTCCATCGATTGGATCTGCGTCAGCCCCAAGGCTGGAACCGAGATCGCTCAACGTACCGGGCACGAACTGAAACTCGTCTTCCCACAAGCCGATCTTGAGCCTGTAGCCCTTGAGGCGTTGGACTTCGAGCACCGCTTCCTGCAGCCCATGGACGGTGCAGACCAGGCGCGCAATACCGCACTTGCCATCGCCTACTGCGAGGCACACCCCATCTGGCGGCTATCGCTCCAGACCCACAAGCTTATCGGCATTCGGTGAGCGCGGTCCCGGTTCCCCCGTGACGTGAACACATCTGGAATGCAGGCAAAAAATGCCTTAGAGAGCGCCCATGCGAATATACAAAGAGTTCCGCTTCGAAGCGGCCCACTATCTGCCAAGTGCAAAGCCCGGCACGCCGAACGCGCGCCTGCACGGCCATTCCTTCCGCGCGCGTGTGACGCTCGACGGCATGCCTGACCCCGAGACAGGCTATGTGTTCCATTTCGATGATCTGGCTACCGCCATGGCCGACGCGCACGAGGCGCTCGACCATCGTCTCCTGAACGAGGTCGACGGCTTGGACTCTCCAACGCTGGAGCACATCGCCATATGGCTCTGGAACCGGCTGCAAAACCGCGTACCAGGGCTTGCGGAAATCGAGATCGCGCGCGACAGCTGCAATGAGGGCTGCGTCTATTCCGGGCCGCCTCCAACGTCGATTGCCGCGGAGTGACAGCGCCATGGGCCATAAAGAGAAATCAGTGACGATCCTCGGGCGCGCGACCAAGCTGCCCGCAAGCCCTGACGAGGCAGTGCTGGAGCGCGTTCCAAACCCGCACCCCGATGCCAACTACGTCGCTCGTTTCACCGCGCCAGAGTTCACCTGTCTATGCCCGGTGACCGGACAGCCCGATTTCGCGCACCTTGTCATCGACTATGTGCCGAAGGACTGGCTGGTCGAAAGCAAGTCGCTGAAACTCTTTCTCACTGCATTCCGCAATCACGGCGCCTTCCATGAGGACGCCACGATTGCGATCGCCAAGCGGCTTGTAGAACTGCTTGAGCCGCAATTCTTGCGCATCGGCGGCTATTGGTTTCCGCGCGGCGGCATGCCGATCGACGTGTTCTGGCAAACGGGAATGCTGCCTGAGGGCGTCTGGCTCCCCGACCAGGGCGTTACGCCTTACCGTGGCCGGGGCTGAGTACGGCCTTCGCTGTCGCGATCAGCATGTTCCTGGGGGCTAGCGCGTCAAACCAGATCAACCGCCGCTTGCCGC
>JAUWCP010000036.1 GCA_030609245.1 Hyphomicrobium sp. | reverse complement strand
GGCGAAAGACGAATCGTGCTGACAGTTTTGCTGCGGCGCGTGTAGCCGACGTCGGAGAGAACACCTGAAATATTGGAGTTTTCATCTGCGCGCATCGCAATTTTCGTATTTTCTGCGCGTAATTCTCCATCAACCCATAAGTGCACCGTACCGTCCAACTTTCCAGGCGAATTGAGCACAACTTCCTGCTCGATAGTCACCCAGCGCCCAGGTGCGAAGGCCATTTTGTGGCGGCCAATACCGTAGGCCTTGCCACTGGAAGATTTGACATTGACGCTGACCTCGCTCATGTCGTTCCACGCAACGCGCGTGGCGAAGACGGAGTTTAGATCAGGCGTTCCCCCAAAGATGCCCGGCAGAACACCGCCGCGGCCAAACTCGAACGTCTTTGGAAGCCAAAGGTCGTAACTCAAGCAGGCGGCCTGAGCGGTGCTCATGCCTGGTGGCCTCCAGCGAAACTCGAGGCCGTTTTTCGGTTCTGCGTCGTCCTCCTCCATGTCTGCAACGTTTGCGAGTTTCACTTCCAGCGCCGTGCGCGAAGGGCCCTGGGAGACGGGAACGACCTTGGTGTTTTCCATTACGCCTCTTTCAGGCAAGCCGACACGGGCCTGCAGCTGGGCGGGCGACATCAACACACCGTCGCTCGTCTGAAGCGTGAACAGCATGCCTGCCGGATAGCGCGTGCTGCACGGAGCCGTCACCTCCACAAACAATGCCGAGCGAACGACATAGGCGACGATGAAAAACGCGATCAGCACGCCAGCGCTGTGGTAGGCAATGCCATAGAGAGTGTGACGTTTCATGAGTTGGACTGCTGCAGGGAAGCTCCGGGGCCGCAGCCATTCTGGGGGCTAGGCTCGAAGAAGCCGTGCAAACTGAACCACTCGTTTGAATCAAATTTGAACCGAAAGGTTTACCCCTGCGAAATGTGCGCAGACCAGGTCGGGCCTGAGAGCCCTTAGGGACGAAAGATCTTGCCCGGGTTGAGGATATTGAGCGGATCCAGGGCGCGCTTCACCTGGCGCATTACGTCGACTCCGGCGCCCATCTCGCGCTCAAGAAGTGCAATCTTTCCCTCGCCTATCCCGTGCTCGCCTGAGCAGGTGCCGTCCATGGCGATGGCGCGATTGGCGAGCCGATCGAGAAAGCCGCGCAGAGCTGTAACCTCGCGCTCATTGCCGGTATCGAACACGGGAATGGTGTGGAAGTTGCCATCGCCGACGTGGCCGACGATCGGGGCGATGAGCCCCATACGGTGGATGTCGGCCTCGGTCTCAGTGATGCAATCGGCAAGGCGCGATATCGGCACCGCCACGTCGGTGACAAGGACTGTCTTGCCCGGCCAGCAGGCGCGCACAGCCCAGAAGGCGTCGTGCCGGGCTTGCCACAGCCGGCGGCGCGCCTCGGGCTCGGCTGCCCAGGAAAAATCTAGTGCCCCTTCCTCGCGTGCGATTTCTTCAAAGGTGCTTACTTGCTCTTTAGTGGCCGCCTCCGTTCCGTGGAATTCGACAAAGAGTGTGGGTGTTTCCTGCAATCTGAGTTTTGAGTACGCGTTAACAGCGCCGATCTGTACGCCGTCGAGCAGCTCGATGCGGGCAACGCCCAAGCCCAGTCCGATCGCTTGGATGCTCGCGTTGCACGCGCCTTGCGTCGTTGCGAAAGGGCACACGGCAGAGACCACTGTCTCGGGGACCCCATAGAGCCGCACGGTGACATCCGTGATGATCCCAATCGTGCCTTCCGAGCCAACAAGCAATCGCGTCAGATCGTAGCCGGCAGCCGATTTGCGCGCCCGCCCACCTGTACGTACGATTGAGCCATCCGCCATCACAGCGGTGACGTTCAACACGTTCTCGCGCATGGTTCCGTAGCGAACCGCGGTGGTGCCGGAAGCACGCGTCGCCGCCATGCCGCCAAGGGTTGCCTCCTCGGCCCCGGGATCGACAGCGAAAAACAAGCCTTGATCACGCAGGTGCTCGTTGAGCTGGCGTCGCGTAACGCCGGCCTCGACCGTGCAATCAAGATCGCGCGGTCGCACTGCGAGGATGCGGTTCATGCGGCCCATATCGAGTGCAATACCGCCGGCCGGCGCGTTGACATGGCCTTCGAGCGAGGTGCCGGCGCCGAAGGCGATGACGGGCACGCGATGCTCAGCGGCTAGACGTACGATGTCGACCACCTCGTCAGTCGTCATGGGCCAGACAACGGCGTCGGGCGGCTCATTGGCGATCCAGGTCAGCGTGTTTGCGTGTTGTTGACGAATGGCTTGGCCTGTCGCAACGCGCTCACCAAAGCGCTCCCGCAGCAGAGCGACCGCGGTCTGGCGTGCCTGCTCGGCATTGGGATGCGCCGCGTGCGTTTCCATGATCGTTCCCGATGGGCACTCCTGATGGAGCGAGATTGTCGCAGAACGGCGGGCTAAGAACAATCGAGCCTCCGGGCCTCGGGGCTGCCTTTAATTTGGCGTTTGCGGGGGCTAAAGAGGCCGTACGCATCAAAGCTCCAAGCCATTAGTATTGATAACCCAAGGGGTGCTCATGTCTCGTTGGCTGTTCTTGACCGCTTTCACCATCCTTTCCTTAGGTTTCGCGTTCACAGCGCAGGCGCGCGATCGCGAGCTTGCACGTAGCCCCGCCAACGCCGCTGCCGCTCTTGAACAGCGTGCCGAGGAACCGCTTCGCATCGCGGCCAGGAAGCGCCGACGCGTCGTTACGCGCCGCACGGCGCCAGAGGCGAGCGACACGGCGGCTGGCAAGGCGATGAGCAACGGCGAGGTGCTGTTCGGCTCGCAGACGGTGAACTTTCTCGTCGATCGTGACATCATTCGCGTCGGGCCCGAGATCGGCAAATTCGATCGCCTGCGTTTCCGCGTGCTGGGCAACGACATTTACGTCAGCAGCCTGGAGGTCATCTACGACAACGATGGACGCGAGACGTTGCTGACCAATACGCGCGTCAACCGGAACAGGAAGACCTCCTGGATGGACTTGCGCCCGGGAAGCTTCATCAAGGAAGTGCGATTGGTCTATCGCGCTAAGCCGAGTCTGAATCGTACCGCGCGCGTGGAAGTGTTCGGCGAGTACTCGGACGGTTGGCTCGGACCCGATGGAGAAGGGCGCAAGTATAATAACGGGTGGGTTTTGCTTGGCACCGACACAGCCGGCATGGTCGGCTATGACAAGGTGACGATCAAAGTCGGCAAAAACGATGGTGGCTATAAGAAGCTCCGCGTCTCGGTAAAGGACCGCGACATCACGCTGAGGTATCTTACGGTCATTTATGCGGATGGAGAAAAAGACGAGCTTGCGAACCGTCGCCGCCGCGTGAACGCCGATAGCGATTTCGGGCCCTTGGAGCTCAAGAAAGAAGACGTCATTGCCGAGATTCGCGGCGGGTGGCGCTCACGCACATTTTCGACCTCGAAGCGCCGTCGCGCTTACGCGACTGTGCAGATCTGGGGAAAGCACTAGAGCAAGATCGTTCTTGATGGAACCACTCTCCAAGCCAGGAAGGTGTCCAACAGATAAGTGAATCTTGCTCTAAATCAAAAGTGTAGAGACTGATTCACGTTTCACTTGGAACGGCTCAAGTGCGTCCAAGTGAAACGATCAGGCTCTAGGCTTAGGCTAGCCGAAGGCGCCCCAGTGGTGGGTTATGCCGGTGCCAATATCGCGCACGAGCTCATAGGCCTTCTCCATGGGCTCCAGGATCTCTGTCTCGATCCGGCCGTAGTCTTCGATGCTGTGCGGGAAATAGGTTGCTGTTTCATCGAAGGCCGCTGAGCTTCGCTCGGCTTGGACGCGCCGGGGGAACGCCTGCCGCATGAAGCCAATCACCTCTGGAATTTCCAGCGCGAGCGCTTGGCGGAAGATTTGATCGTGCGATACTTCGTTTGTCTGCGTGAAGCGCGGTAGCTGTGCGGCGAGAATAAAAATTCTCATGATGAGCGCGAGCCGGACCGCCTGCAGGAGATCAAGCTCCAGACGATGGTCATCTGGAATCTTGCCGCCCTCCAGACCGATGTCCTCGAGAATGGAATGCAACTCGATGGCATCAAGGCGCAAATAGTGGGCCAGTCCGTTGATGGCGCCAGCCCGTTCGTCCTCCAGAAGATTTGCCGCAAGCCTTTTGAAGGCCGCCACATGGTCTGGCTCGCGCCCCCACGAAGCGCGGAGCGCCCAGAACCCAGCATCGAACGGTGCCGCATTGGCGCCAACCGCGTTGATGCTCGACAGCTGCTTTGCTCTCGCGATCATCTCGATCAATGGCCTAAGCCGTGGTGAGCGTTTGGCCAGATCCACAAACCGTTCGCGCTCCGAACCCACAGCAGCGCCAAGCCCAGCCACCACGTTTGCAACGTAGCCGAACTGTTGCAGGATGGCGTTGTTGGGGATGGCGCGCATGCGCGCAGGATCACCGCGGCCAGAGGCATGGTCGCCCTGCCGCTTCACTGGGCGCGATCCCGTCTTGAACAATAGATTTGTTCCGAATGCACCCAGAAGCGCCCGGTAACCGGGGTGTGCGAACAAGCGCTGCTGGTAATCTCTAAGACGTAGCTGGAAGTCGAGCGAGAGATTGACGTCGGTATAAAACGGGTCCTCGCCTTCGCCAGGATCCTTGCCGCTCAAGACAATGGTGGTAAGCGCACGCGCGGCGAAGTCCTTCTTGTCAAAAAACAGATAGCCGTCGCCACCCTGGAAACTCGTCTCATGCTTGACAGGTAGTCCATGGCGAAAGAAGTGCCAGCGTGCTTCGCCGGAAAAAACATAGCGCAAGCGGCGGCGCATAGGACCGGGGTGCGCGCCTCTGCCCAGGCTCTCGCCGTGCGTTGAGAAGATCAGAGTCTCGACGCCGGGAATCTTGGCTTTGTGGACGACCTCGGCGAGACCGTGATGGAGGCGCTCCAGTGCAAGACCGGCGGCGATCTGACCTATGAAGCGACCGGCGTCGGAATATCCGGTCTGAATGCACAGGCGGCCGCGCGTGACGACATAGTCGCGAAAAGCCTCCTCGGCGAGCAGGCGCTCGATCAACCTTTGTCCGGTCTCCAGCGCAGCGGGCGTCTCGAACAAGGGCGAAATATCGACGATCTCCGATATCTCGAACAGCTTGGCGAAGAACAATGCGATGAGGACAGTGGCGGGACTTTCAGACTCGGCAATGAGATAGCGTATAGGCGTATCGCGATCGACGTGCTTGGAAATCTGCGCAGCAAGCGCAAATTGGCGAATGGCGGTTGCAGACTCCAGATCGAGCGTCTCGAAATTCACCGTTTCAGGCTTAGCAGTCCGGATCATCTCGACGATGCGTGCAAGCGCCTGGCGTTCCGTCAGATCGCGCGTCCACGGCTCATGCACAAACGCGCGAAAGGCGTTGTTGATTTGAACCGCATTGACCCGCAGGTGGATGTGCGACGTACCAAGCCCCGTCGCCTGCAACAGGCCTGAGAGGGCGGCAAGCGCAATTTTGGCTTCGCGGTCCGCCGCTCCTTCGATCATGGTGTCGAGAAGCTCGATCAGAGGCTTGGTCGTGACGAGGTTATAGCCTTCGGCGCGCGTGATGACGTTGGCAGCTTCCGCCAGCGTGAACCCGTCGGATCCAATGCGCTCAAGCGCATCGATGTGCTCGTCGACGGCTGCGATCGCAAGGTCAAGCTTGCCGGTGAGCTGCCGTGTGAGACGCTGTATCTCTGCGTTGTCGCCACGGAGGTCCTTGAGAGCGAGAAAACGCTTACGGATATCATTGAGCGCGGCCTGCTTCTCCTTGAGGCGGACGAGAAGCGAGAAGGTCCACTTGATATCGTTGCGGCCATCGAGGTCGTAGCCGACCCATGATGCGACAGTCGCGAGCTGCGGTCGCAGCTTGAATGCTTTGTCGCCGTAGCGGGAGGCGGCAACACTAAAGAAGCTTTGCAAGAGCTCGGTGTAGGCGTCGCGAAAATTTGAGATCGACTTCTGCGCGCGCGAGTGCTCGTAGCCGAGATCTATATTGGGGTCCGGGCGATGAGGCAGGCCGATAACGGCATTTGGATCGACCTTGTCAGCGACGGCCATCTCCACGATCCGGTCCGAAAGCGCTTCCGATAAGCCGAACGTGGGGTGTGCGGTGAAAACAATGCCGTTGCGCGCGCGGGACCAGCGTGCAGCGAACGCCTCGAAGTCCATGCTCTTGGCAAGGCCTTCGACAAAATCGGCGAATTCTTTGTGAGTCTGCGCAGGGTCGATATAGCCAACACGCTCGCGAAGATCTCGCGCGCGATGCACGAAGGCGCGGTCCATCAGCCGAGTGGCGAGCGCCCGCAAGGCCTCAAAAGTGATCTCTCCGGCTTCGAGGCGGCGGGACAGATCAAAGGCGACGCTGACGATGGGGTTGAGGCCTGGCGTGTCAGGGATATGCGTACGAAACGAGCGAAGTTCGTCACGGAGCTGGATTTCGTCGAGCTCGCCCGGTACGGCGTGCTTCGCATCAGCCTGCATTCGTGCCTCCTCGCTGCTCTAGTCACCCGGTCATCCAAACCCACCCGCTCAACACCGAGCTGAATGTTGGAAACCGGGTTTCTCCTGGAAGACGCCGCGTGCAACCGGGAGCATTGGGACCCGCGGCTTTAAGGCCGCGGGCCTTGCCAATTATGCAACTTTCTTCAACGATGAGACGACGTTGGACACCGTAGCACCCATCTCAGATGGCGTCGGTGCAATGAAAACGCCGCAGTTCTTCAGAATTTCAACCTTCTCCGGAGCCGACTCGCCGAACGCCGAGATAATCGCGCCAGCGTGACCCATGCGCCGCCCCTTAGGCGCCGAGAGACCGGCGATATAGGCGATCACGGGCTTCTTCATATGGTCGCGGGCGTACTCACCGGCTGCGGCCTCTTGCGGGCCGCCGATCTCGCCAATCATCAGCACGGCATCCGTCTCTGGGTCGTTCTCGAAGATCTCGAAAATGTCACGGAACGAGCTGCCGTTGATCGGATCGCCGCCTATGCCGACGCTGGTCGAAACGCCGATATCGAGAGCTTTCATCTGCGCGGCGGCCTCATACCCGAGCGTACCCGAACGGCCAACGACGCCGACGCGGCCGGGGATGTAAATGTGCCCCGGCATGATGCCGAGCATGGCTTTGCCCGGGCTGATGGTGCCGGCACAGTTCGGTCCTGTTAGCACCATGCGATTTTCTTTCTTATAGCGCCGCATATAGCGCTTCACCCGGATCATATCCTGCGCGGGGATGCCGTCGGTGATGCACACGCAGTATCTGATGCCGGCGTCGGCGGCTTCCATGATGGCATCGGCTGCGAATGGCGGCGGCACGAAGACGATGCTCGCCTCAGCTCCCGTCTCCTGCACCGCACCTTTGACGGTATTGAAGACCGGGCGGCCAAGGTGCGTGGTCCCGCCCTTGCCCGGCGTGACACCTCCGACGACGTTGGTGCCATAGTCGATCATTTCCTGGGTGTGGAAGGTACCAATGCGCCCGGTGAACCCCTGGATCAGAACGGGGGTGTTTTCGTTAATTAAGATAGCCATGAGCGGTCTCCCTTTTAGGCGGCCTTGGTGGCGGCGACGGCCTTTTCGGCCGCTTCTGCGAGCGTTTCCGCGGTGATGACGGAGAGGTCGTTCTCATTGAGTATGCGGCGGCCTTCTTCCACGTTGGTTCCGGCGAGCCGGACGATGATGGGCATCTTGATGTCGAGCTCTTTCACTGCGTCGACAACGCCCTTGGCCACCCAATCGCAGCGATTGATGCCGGCAAACACGTTCAAGAGCAGCGTCTTGACGTTATTGTCCTTCAAGACGGCCTTGAACGATTTGGCCACGCGTTCTGGCGAGGCGCCGCCGCCGATGTCGAGGAAGTTTGCAGGCTCGCCACCAGCGAGCTTAATCATGTCGAGCGTCGCCATGGCGAGACCGGCGCCGTTGACAACGCAACCGATATTACCATCGAGACCGACATAGGCTAGGCCACGGTCGGAAGCATAGGTCTCTCGCGGATCCTCCTGGCTCTTGTCGCGCAGCTCCGCGATGTGCGGGCGGCGGAAGAGCGCGTTGTCATCGAAGGACATCTTCGCGTCGAGCGCGAACAGGTTCTTGTCCTTGGTAACGACGAGCGGGTTGATTTCGACCATCGTCGCGTCGAGATCGCGAAACGCGCGATAGCACCCCATGATGGTCGGCACCAGTTTGGTGATGATCTCAGGATCGACGCCCAAGCCATATGCCACTTCTCGTGCCTGGAACCGCTGCATGCCCACCGCCGGATCGACGGAGACGCGGATGATGGTCTCGGGCTGCTTGGTGGAGATCTCTTCGATCTCCATGCCGCCCGCCGCCGAGGCGACGACCATGATTCGCTCGGTGGCGCGGTCCATCACGAACGCGAGGTAGATCTCTTTCGCGATGTCAGTCGCTTCCTCGATATAGAGGCGCGACACGAGCTTGCCGGCGGGACCGGTCTGGTGGGTGACAAGCATTTTGCCAAGTAGCTCCTCGGCGGCGCGCTGGATCTCGGTGTCGTCCGAGCACACCTTGATGCCGCCGGCCTTGCCGCGCGCTCCCGAATGGATTTGCGCTTTGACGACCCACCTGTTGCCGCCGATCTCGGTGGCTCGGTACGTCGCCTGCTCAGGGCTATAGGCAAGAGCGCCACGCGGGATCGGTACTCCGAATTTGGCGAGTAGTTCCTTCGCCTGATACTCGTGAATGTCCATGTCGAACTCCCTGGAATTATGCGTTTCTTGCTCAGCTTTGGCGGGCGGCTTCGGCCGACTTGATGGCGGCGGCGGTGGCGAGGAGGTTCTTCGCCATCTTTTCCGATGCCGCGTCGATCATCTTACCGTCAAGCGAAGCGGCGCCCTTGCCTTGAGCTTGTGCTTCTTTGAGCGCTTCGAGGATGCGTTCTGCGCGCTCGACTTCTTTTGCCGTCGGCGAAAACACGGCGTTGGCAAGCTCGATCTGCGAGGGATGGATGGCCCACTTGCCCTCGATGCCGAGCGCGGCGGCGCGCTTGGCGCCCGCCGTGTAGCCGTCGGGATCGGCGAAATCTCCGAACGGCCCATCGATCGGCCGTAGCCCATAGGCGCGGCAGGCAACCGTCATACGCGACAACGCGAAGTGCCACTGATCGCCGGGATAGTCGGGATTGAGGCCGCCGATAACAACCGTGCGCGCCTTGTTGAACGCGGCATAATCGGCCACGCCGAAGTGCATCGCCTCAAGGCGGCTAGGGGCAGCGGCGATCGCTTCGACGTTCGCCATGCCCAATGGCGTTTCGATCAGCGCTTCGGTGGCAACCTTGTTCTTGAGGCCTTTGGCTTCCTCGATCTGGCTCATTAAGCATTCAACCATGTAGACGTCAGCTGCTACGCCTACTTTGGGGATCAAGATCGTATCGAGTTTGGAGCCGGCCTGCTCCATGATGTCCACGACATCCCGATACATATAGTGGGTGTCGAGGCCGTTGATACGCACCGAGACCGTCTTGCCTTTGCCCTTCCAGTCGATGTCGTTCAGAGCCTGGATGATGTTCTTCCTGGCCTGCTCCTTGTCGGGCGGCGCAACCGCATCCTCGCAATCGAGAAAGACATAGTCGGCCGCGCTCGAGGCCGCCTTCTCGATCATTGTTGCGTTCGAGCCGGGCACGGCAAGCTCGCTGCGCTGCAAGCGAGCCTTGCGAAGGGAATGAAGGGTATAGCTCATTGGTAGCGTTTCCTCTGCGCGGTTTTACTTGGTTGTTTCATTTTCTTAGCAAACTTGGGCCTTGGCCTTGCGCGTAAGCTAGAGCCCGACAATCTTCGATACATGCGAAAAGACGGCGCCAAAAGGCACCGTCAAAATCACGTTAGCTTGCGAGCTTCAGCCGGGCCTCAGACCGGTTATTGGCCGAGGCCGTGGTTGTTTCACGGAAGTACTCGACGGCCGCGCCCATGCCTGAGCCAGGTGCAACCTCGATGCCGCAATCGCGCATCGCCATTTCCGTGCCGAACAGCGCGCCGCCGATCATGATCTCGTCGACCGCGCCGAGGTGACCTATGCGGAATACCTTGCCCGCGACCTTGGTGAGGCCAACGCCCAGCGATAGGTTGTAACGGAAGTAGGCCGTCTTCACGACCTGTGCGCTGTCGATGCCTTCGGGTACGCGAATGGCGGTAACCGTGTTGGAGTACGACTTCGGCTCTTCGGCGCACAACTTCAGGCCCCATGCGTCGACGGCCCTGCGGACACCCTCAGCGAGCCGGCGATGGCGCGCGAAGACATTTTCGAGCCCTTCAGCGAACAATAGATCGAGCGAGGCCCGAAGACCGCGGAGCAACTGCGTGGCCGGCGTGTAGGGGAAGTAGCCGTTGTCATTGTGTTTGACCATATCCTCAAACGAGAAGTAGCAGCGCTCCATCGTTGAGGACTTGTGCGCTTCGAGCGCCTTGTCGCTCACGGCGAGGATGCCGAGGCCCGTCGGCAGCATGAAGCCCTTTTGCGAACCCGATACGCATAGGTCCACGCCCCACTCTTCCATGCGAAAATCAATGCAGCCGACTGAACTCACACCGTCGACAAAGAGCAGCGCTGGGTGGCCTGCATCGTTGAGCGCCTTGCGCACGCCGGCAATGTCACTCGTTACGCCTGTTGCTGTTTCATTGTGGGTGGCAAAGACCGCCTTGATCTCGTGATTCTTATCGGCGGCAAGGACCTCGGCGTACTTTGCGACCGGAACACCCATGCCCCAGTCTTCTTCGAAAGCCTGTACGTTAAGGCCTAACCGCTTGGCCATATCGACCCACAACATCGAGAACTGGCCGAAGCTGCTCATCAGCACCTTGTCGCCGCGATTGAGGGTATTGGAAATCGCAGCTTCCCAGGCGCCGGTGCCGGAAGAGGGATAGATAAACACGCGCCCTTTTGTGAGCTTGAACGCTTTCTTGAGGTCTTCGAATAGTGGCAATGTAAACTTGGAGAAATCTGGTGCGCGCATGTCTTCCATGCGGATGTCCATAGCTGATCGGACAGCCTCGGGAATGTTCGTAGGTCCCGGAATAAAGAGATGCGTCGCAACGAGCATTGTGTATTTCCTCCCAATTGCCGTCAGATCTTGTGATTTTTTCGCAGAGTGGGCAGTTCTACTTGTCCTTCACGATCGATATCGCCCGCGCGCGGCGACCCGTTGCTAGTTCCGAGGTTATCGGCTGTTTTGCGCTCGGAGCATCGCTGTCTGTCCACCCCGGCGCAACACCCTATCGGGCAACAACTTAACGCCGTCGGGTAGTGGCTCGGCTAGCCAGATGGGTAGGGAATACCCACCCATTCGCTACGAGAATATCCCCTTCGCTAAGATGAGATATGCTTGGTGTTGCTTCGCCGCGACCCTTGGATACTCTAGCCGTTTGCCGTTGAGCCGCCAAGCCGGTCGGCGATTACGCCGCGCCCTGATTTCGCAAATCACCAATCAGCTATTCAGCGCTGGTCTTTAGTGGCGGACATGTAAAGGGCGACAGCCATCGCTCGGTTATTTACGCCGAGCTTATCGTAGAGGTTCTTCAGGTGATACTTGACCGTATTTTGTGAAATGCCGATGCGCGAGGCAATTTGCAGGTTGGTCCAGCCATTGGCGAGCGCAATGAGCAGCTCGCGTTCGCGCCCGGTCAGTTCCTTTAAGAGATCGCTCGTGAGCACCTGCATGTCGATGTAGGGCAATGACATGCGCCCCCGCGCGACCGCGGCGATGGTGTCAACGAGAACGGCTGGCTCATCGCTCTTAGAAATGAAGCCCCACGCACCCAGCCGCACAGACTGCCGCAACACGTCGAGGCCTGGCTCTCCGGTGTAAATAATAACGCGCACTCCCGAATGCCGGCGCTTGAGTGCGGACAGCACGTCAGCGCCATTCATATCGGGCAGCGCCCAGCCGACGACCGCAATATCGATGGCAACCTTTTCGGTGAGCTCGAGGAATTCGCCGCCAGTGGGTGAAGTCCCGACAACTTGGAAGCGTCCGTCGCGCCCGATGAAATCCTGCAAGCCAGAGCGCACAACCGGGTTTTTGTCCGCGATCGCGATTTTTTGACGCTTTGCGGCTGCCTCGTATTCGGGCTGCGGTTCTGTCATAGGCTTATTTGTAGCACCTAAAGGCGAGGAATCGTGGGGCAGGATTGGTCGCGGCATCCAATTCGGGCGCCCGCATCTATACCTTCGCAGATTCTTCCGGCGCTGCAGCATCGGAGCACGCACCGTGCTCGATTTCCACGGTTGCGTGAACAACGTTGTGGCACTGCCTGAGGCGCGCCTTGATGGCCGCAGCGATATCTTCGGGCGGGGAGGACTTTTGGTTGACGCGCACGTGCAGTGTCATCAGGCGGCGGTCCTCGGTCAAAGACCAAGCGTGGATGTGGTGTACGGACTCAACCTCGGGAATGGCCGATACCAAGTCTTTCTGGACCTCGCGAACATCGAGGCCGGGTGGTGCTGCTTCAAGCAGGATGTGGGCGGCTTCCTTTGTAATGAGCCAAGCGCTACGCAGGATTAGCAGCGTGATTAACATTGAAAGCAGGGGGTCGATTGGCATCCAGCCCGTCCATAGGATCACGACGGCCGCGATGATTGCTGCAACAGACCCCAACAGATCGCTGAGCACATGAAGTGCGGCAGCGCGCACGTTGAGATTGGCCTCGCCGCCCCGCCGCAAGATCGTAAGCGTGATGATGTTGACGATAAGCCCCGCCGTAGCGATCACCAGCATGATGCCGCCCATCACCTCGACCGGTTCGAATAGCCGCGACACTGCCTCGTAAAAAATGGCAATCGAGATGAAAAACAGCAAAAGCCCGTTTGTGAATGCGGTAAGCACCTGGAATCGGTCGAACCCATATGTGCGCTTCCAGTCGGCCGGCCGCCTTGCCAAACGCACAGACAGCCAAGCGAGCGCCAACGCAGCGGTATCGGTTAGCATGTGACCGGCGTCGGCGAGCAGCGCCAGTGAGCCTGAAATAACGCCACCCACGGCCTCAGCGACCATGGTTATTGCCGTCAACAGGCAGGCCCAAAAGAGCCTGCGCTCATTTAGCAAATTGCCGCTTGTGTGGTTGTGCTGGCTTCCCATTTCCCGCCTGGTGCTGTTATCGCCGCTCGCTGGTCCTCATTTCATAGCGCAAAGTGAGGCCGCCGTGGCGTAAGAGCAAGACGTATGCTGCAGCGTAGCGGTTGATGAGATCTAAACGAGCCGCGGTTGGCCCTGACGTATCCGCCCGCGTATTGTAAGAGCGGCTGCTGGAAGAGGAAGAAATAGATCTCAGTGTCACCTGCCGCCCGTGATAATTTGCGTTCTCTTGCCTCGGCCGTGAAGGCGAGCGGTTCGGCCGGCAAGCACGATCATCCGGCCGCAGCGTTTCTCCTTGTCACCGTTTCCATGGTGCTCCTCGTTGGCATTGCCGCTGTGGGGCGCAGTGCGGCGCTGTCGGGCATGGACCCGGCCCAGGTGCTCTTCTTTCGCAACTTCTTCTGTGTGGTGTGGATGCTGCCGCTCTTTGCATGGCGGGGCATGTCGCTCGTCAAGACGAGCCAGTTCCGGCTCTACGGAACGCGCGTCATACTGAGCTTCATCTCGATGACGGCGTTCTTCCAAGCGCTCGCGTTGCTCCCCATCGGCGAGGTGACCGCGATCAATTTCCTTTCGCCCCTGTTCGGTACGCTATTTGCGATTCTCCTGCTCGGCGAGCACGTCGGTACGCGCCGATGGACCGCGCTTGCCGTGGGTTTTCTCGGCGCGATGGTCATCCTGCGGCCCGCGGGGTCGGCCTTCGGCTTTGGTCAGATTGCGGCGCTTACATCGGCTATGGCGATCGGGGTCATTGGCCCGCTTGTGAAGCAGCTCACCTCGACGGACGATGCTGATCGCATCGTCTTCATCACCAATCTCCTGCTAACGCCGCTATCGCTCATACCGGCGCTTTTCGTGTGGACCTGGCCGCCACTGGAATTGTGGCCCCTGTTGGTGCTGATGGGCCTCTTTGCGGTCCTCGGACACATGACGCTGGTGCGCGGCTATGCCGTTTCCGATGCTTCTATGGTCATGACATTCAAGTTCAGCCGCCTGCCGTTCGCGGTGCTCGTCGGCTACTTGGCGTTCGGAGAACTCATCGACGGTTGGACCTGGGTTGGTGCCATCATTATTTTTGCTGCTGCTCTTTACGTCACGCATCGCGAGGCGCAAATGGCGCGCAAGAACAAGGCGATCGTGCCTGACGAAGACATTGATCCGCAAAGCCTGACGCCGTTGCGCTTAAAGGATTGAGTGCTAGCGCGCCGCAGATCGTGCGTGGTGCACGAGGGTCTACGGAAAAAACGAGGCTGCCGAGTGTTGCCTTGGCCGCGGTGCTCCCCTAAATCAGGCCCGAGCCCGCACGCAGAAGCGTCGCAAAATGCCTCTTTTCAGAGTTTAGCCAGCCCCTCCGGGTAAGCAGGTGAGGTCCGTAGAGCGGGATGGCAGCAAGCATGATCGCTGACGCAGGTAGCTTCCTCAACTTTGAGCAGTTGGCTGAAGGTCTGGGGTTGAGCAGCTACGGCCTATCGGTTCTCAAGATCATTGGCGTCGACATCGTGTTGGCGGGGGACAACGCCGTTGTCATCGGGCTTGCGTGCCGCACACTTCCCCCGCGCCAGCGTGTCGTAGGCATCATTCTCGGCGCCGCCGCGGCCGTCATCATGCGCATTGGGTTCACGCTGGCGGTCGGATCGCTGCTCGGCGTGCCCATTCTGGCGATGGCCGGCGGTCTCATTCTGTTCTGGATCGCCGTGAAGCTGCTCTTAGCAGAGGAGGCGAGTGAAGATAGCGCACGCAGTGGCGAGACCCTGTGGGACGCGGTGAAAACTATCGCCATCGCTGACGCTGTTATGAGTCTCGACAATGTCCTTGCCATTGCCGGCGCGGCCAAAGGTGACT
>JAUWCP010000334.1 GCA_030609245.1 Hyphomicrobium sp. | reverse complement strand
ATCGTCCGCATCGTCCGCGCCCGCTTGCAACCCCGTTGCCTATCACCCACCTAGCCCAACGGTCTTGAAGACAGCGTTTAGGTAGGCGCTCGATCCACAATGACTCTACATATACGAAGATCAGTGACCGGAGATTTGCGCTCGACTACGGGATTGGCTACCCAGCCTGTAAGTTGACAAAGGCGCCCGGTTCAATTTGGCTCATCGGCAGAGCATCAACGGAAAAAGCGGGTATCAGAGCGGGTATCTGAGGCTCCTCTCACATGCGCAGGCCCGACATCTCTTGGGATTACAGGCACTATGCTCATCCTGATCGATAACTACGACAGCTTCACTTATAATCTCGTCCACTACCTGGGCGAGCTCGGCGCGGCGTGCGAAGTCATCCGCAACGATAAGATCTCCGCCGCGGACGTGTTGAAGAAGAAGCCGAAGGCTATAGTCATGTCGCCCGGCCCTTGCACGCCCAATGAGGCTGGCATCTGCCTCGAACTCATTGCCAAGGCTGATGGCAAAGTCCCCCTGCTCGGCGTCTGCCTCGGTCACCAATCGATCGGCCAGAGTTATGGTGGAAAGGTCATTCGCGCATCGGAGCCGATGCACGGCAAGCTCTCCACGGTGCGTCACTCAAACAAGGGCGTGTTCAAGGATTTGCCCGAGCGCTTCGAGGTGACACGCTACCATTCGCTCATCGTGGAAAAAGAAAGCCTGCCGGCCGATCTGGAGATCACGGCGGAGACGGCCGACGGCATCATCATGGGGCTACAGCACAAGAAGCATCCCGTGCACGGAGTTCAGTTCCACCCCGAAAGCATAGCCTCCGAGCACGGCCATGCGCTGCTTGCTAATTTTCTGCAGCTTGCCGGCTTCAATCCAAAAAGGCGCAACGCCCCTTCAAGGCGCGACGCCGCTTGAGGCTTTGAGATGTCCGCGCCCGAAATCAAAAGCTTGATGCAGAAGGTGGCGACCGGCGCCACTCTCGAAGAGGACGAAATTCAAGGCGCGCTCGAAGCGATGACGTCAGGCGTAGCAACGCCTGCGCAGATGGCCGCGTTTCTGATGGCGCTGCGCGTGCGCGGCGAAACAATTTCCGAGATCACGGGGGCTTGCCGGCATATGCGCTCGGCGATGGTCCCCGTCGTCGCTCCGCGCGATGCCGTCGATATCGTCGGCACCGGAGGCGATGGACACGGAACCTATAACGTCTCGACATGTGCAGCGTTGGTGGCTGCGGGTGCCGGTGTTCCCATCGCCAAGCACGGCAACCGCTCCGTCTCCTCGTTGTCGGGTGCCTCCGACGTGTTGACGGCACTCGGCGTCAAACTCGATGTGCCGCCTGAAACGATCACACGCGCAATTTCTGGTGCTGGCGTCGGCTTCATGTGGGCTCCCATACACCATCTGGCCATGAAACATTGGGCGCCGGTGCGCGCCGAGCTTGGCATCCGCACCCTATTCAACCTCGTGGGGCCTTTGTCGAACCCGGCAAGTGTCAAGCGTCAGGTGGTCGGCGTATTCGACAAAGGATGGGTGGAGCCACTCGCTGAGGTCTTGAAGAACCTCGGCTCAGTGCATGCTTGGGTTGTCCATGGCAGCGATGGGCTCGACGAGCTGACGACGACTGGCAGAACACGCGTCGCCGAACTCAAGGATGGCGATATTTCGGTGTTCGACATCACGCCAGACCTTGCCGGCTTGCCGTTGGCCACACTCGCTGACCTCAAAGGGGGCGACGCCAGCGTCAACGCAATCGCCATACAAGAGGTCCTCAAAGGTAAACCTGGCCCGTTCCGCGACATTGTGCTCATGAACGCCGCGGCGGCCCTTGTCGTTGCCGGCAAGGCCGCAAACCTCGCTGATGGGGTAGAACGGGCCGCACGCGCCATCGATACTGGTGCGGCCGCGCAAGCGCTCGACAAACTGGTTGCGATTACCAACGAGGCGGGGTGAGAAAAACGAGGCGCGCCCTTGGCCTAGAGCAAGATCGTTCTTAATGACATCGCTTAAGCCTTCGCCTGAGAGGTCTCCAACAGATAAGTGAATCTTGCTCTAAATCAAAAGTGTAGAGACTGATTCACGTTTCACTTGGACGCGACCTAAGCGTTTCCAAGTGAAAAGATCAGGCTCTAGGGCGCCAGCACGACGATTTCACCTTGCATGGCCAAGCGGCGGTCGCGGCATTTGATCTCAATGGGGACCGGCCGCTACAGAGCAAGATTCACGAGACCCGAGTGTCCGCGATTAAGCTGAAAATTGCGCCTTATTGGGCGTTGACCCGCATTGACCGCTTATTTGGTCGCATCTCACA
>JAUWCP010000331.1 GCA_030609245.1 Hyphomicrobium sp. | reverse complement strand
TGGCTCCGCGGGTAGGATTCGAACCTACGACCAACCGGTTAACAGCCGGTGGCTCTACCACTGAGCTACCGCGGAATATCCGAAGCCCTTTGAACGCCGGGCGTCTTAGCAGAAAGCACTTTAATGAGCCAGCGTCTCGGCTGAAATAACCTGCACCTGCTTTCTATAACACCGGCGGACGGCGTTGGAGGCCACGCCCGGAATCGAACCGGGGTGCGCGGATTTGCAGTCCGCTGCGTCACCACTCCGCCACGTGGCCTGACCGGTCGGCGCCCGCCGAGGCCCGAACAGGGAACGCCGTTTATCATATCGCCTGAGAAGAGTATATAAACTACATCTGGCGGGCGTGGCAGCTGCTCACACCGGCGGGCGGGGCCTTCAGACGGGCTAGTGACTAAGTCCAGCCCGTGGCTAGGCGGAGGGCGCCGGATAGTTGGATTCGTACCGGGAGAGGGCAAGATGGTCGACGTTGCTGAGCAGCGTGCGAACATGGTGGAGAGCCAGATCCGCCCCAGCGATGTCGCGGACCGGCGCATATTGAGCGCCATGCAAGAAATCCCGCGCGAGCATTTCGTGCCGCCGGAGCTGGTGTCGCTTGCCTACATGGATGAAGACGTTCCGCTGAACACGTCGGCGCAGGGGGCTGAGAGCCGCTGGCTGATGGCCCCGCGCGTGTTGGCCAAGCTTCTGCAATTGGCCGACATAGGCGAGGACGACCGGGTTCTCGACGTCGGGGTTGGCACTGGGTACTCGGCGGCCCTGCTCGGCAAGATAGCCTCAAGCGTCATTGCGCTCGAGAGTGACGCGGGCCTCGCCAATGAGGTGACGAAGACGCTCAAAGGGTTAGCAATCGACAACGTTGACGTTGTCACCGGCGATCTGGCTGCGGGCTGTCCCGATCACGCGCCATTCGATGTTGTCATACTGGGCGGCGCCATCGACGTGCCGCCTGAAGCGCTTCTGGGCCAGCTCAAGGATGGCGGCCGTCTGGTCGCCATCGTTCGCCAGGACGGGCTTGGCAAGGCCGTGATCTGGCGTCGTCTTGGTCGATCCTTCGATCGATGGATCGTTTTTGATGCGGCAGCCAAGCCGCTGCCGGGCTTCCAACCGGCGCCCGAATTTGTGCTTTGAGCGTTGCCGCGATCACCTCTGCGCTTCCACCCACACTGAAAATTTTTCTTTGCCCGACAGATGTAGGTGCGATTCGGGCTGTCGCTTGTCGCAACACCGCGCTTGCGTGTGGGTTTGATGTCACGGTGACCTGGGTGTTTTTCCCAGGTGCGAGACGGCCCACTACCCAAGAGCGAGTTACTTCCGCACACTGAGTTCAGATCGTGTGATTCGTTGCATGTGCCGTTCCGGTTGGTTTGTCTCCAGAGGGGGAGCGGCTCGGGGTCAGTTCAAGCATACATTTATCTAGGATTTCAGGATGCAACAGCGGGCTAGCCCGATGAGGCTGCTGCGGTTAGGTGCTGGGGGAAGCTCTTGTTCGTCGCGTTGGGCTGGCCTCACGATGGCAGTCTGCCTAATTGGCGGACCGATTTTTGCTGCGCCATCTGCTCTCGCTGAAAGTTTGCCCGAAGCGCTTGGATCGGCTTACGCCTACAACCCGCGTCTCGACGCGCAGCGCGCATTTTTACGCGCCAGAGATGAGGACGTGCCGATCGCCATGTCAGGCTACCGTCCGCAAGTTGGAGTGGAGGGGGATTACGGCGTGAGGTCAAGGCATACAAGGCCTATAGGTACTTTAGGTGGTATCGGTGGTGGTTTGGGTGCTGGAGATGGCGTAACTCAACCGGCGGGTTGGACCGTTTTTGGTGAGCAGAATATCTTTCGCGGGTTTCGGACCTACAATGCCGTTAATCGGGCTGAGGCCGACGTTCGTGCCGAGCGCGAAATATATCGCGACGTAGAGAGGAACGTCTTGCTCGAGGCGGTGACCGCGTACATGGATGTTGTGCGCGATATTGAGGTCGTCCGACTCGCCGAGAACAACGTCAATGTGCTCTCCCGTGAACTAAAGGCAACGCAAGACCGCTTTTCAGTCGGTGAGGTGACAAGAACAGACGTTGCCCAGGCCGAGGCGAGGCGTGCAGATGCCGTCTCGGATCTGGAATCTGCGCGCGCAAACCTGAGGACAAGTCGCGGCGCCTTTTTGCAGGTGATCGGCAATCCTCCGAACGATCTTTTCGATCCCGGTCCGCCCGATCAGTTCTTGCCAGGCTCGCTCGAAGAAGCGATTAACATCAGCAATAACGAAAATCCCCTTGTCGTTGCTTCACTCTACCGCGAGCAGGCCGCAGGTTATACGGTTAAACAGATCCGCGGTGAGTTGCTGCCTACCATCACGCTTGAGGCGAGCTACGA
>JAUWCP010000263.1 GCA_030609245.1 Hyphomicrobium sp. | reverse complement strand
CAGACGTCACCGGGTCGAGGCCCTTGATGCCCTGGGCGACGTCACCATCGGCGATACCCTTGACCTCAAGCACGTGCAGCCCGCAAAACGCGGCGATCTGATCGAACGTCAGCGATGTATTTTCGACCAGCCACACGGCGGTGGCTTTGGGCATTAGGGGTTTACGGTCGCTCATAACGGCTTTATCTCCGGCATCCTGCGGTACGCCCGCAGGGCCAAAATATTCGGGGCAACTGGGGAATGTTGCCTTATAGCTTGCCGCAGCGCGTTCACGCAACCACGGATCAGGGGTAAGCGGCGGCGCGTTGTTGCCCGCCGGGGCTAGCGCAGATAGTGTCGCGCGGCGCGAATCGAGCGGTAACGAAAAGGAGCTGCGGAAGCAATGACAGCGGCAAAGGGCGTTTTCTTCGAAGACCTTAGCGTGGGGCAGGAGGCAAGCCTTTCCAATACTGTGAGCGAGGCCAATATCGTCGCCTTTGCCGAAATTTCGGGTGACCGGAACCCCGTTCACCTTGACGCCGACTATGCGGCGACGACGGTGTTCAAGGAGCGCATCGCCCACGGCATGCTATCGGCGGCATACATCTCGGCGGTGTTCGGCATGAAGCTGCCCGGACCAGGCGCCATCTACATTTCACAAACGCTTAAATTCAAAGCGCCGGTCAAGATTGGAGATACCGTCGTCACCACCGTGAAAGTGGCCGAGCTGATGCCGGAGAAGCGGCGTGCACGCTTTGAATGCGTCTGCACTGTTAACGACAAGCCCGTCGTCGAAGGCGAAGCGATGCTGATGGTACCGGCGCGTCCGGCCTAAGCGCGTTTTGAGCGCAGGAGCATTTGCCACGATGCGGCTGGTGCACGGCTTTCAGGGAGTGCCTGACGCGGCCCGCGGTGCCGCGCTCGCCATAGGTAACTTCGATGGCGTGCACCGGGGGCATCAGGCATTGCTTGCAGCCTCGCTCGCGAAGGGTAAGGAGATCGGCGCGCCGGCAGGGGCGTTGATCTTTGAACCGCACCCGCGTGAATTTTTCCACCATGAAGAGCCACACTTCCGGCTGACGACCCTGGCACAGAAACTGGCGATCTTCGAAGCGCTCGGTTTGGACCTTGCGATCGTGCTCGCGTTCGACGCCAAGCTTGCCAACCTGCCGGCCGAAGCGTTCATCTCCAGCGTGCTCATCGACGGTCTGGGTGTCAGG
The DNA here is from genome assembly GCA_030609245.1 of Hyphomicrobium sp. Taxonomy (GTDB): domain Bacteria; phylum Pseudomonadota; class Alphaproteobacteria; order Rhizobiales; family Hyphomicrobiaceae; genus Hyphomicrobium_A. The sequence goes on along the minus strand of JAUWCP010000263.1, from coordinate 2,151 downwards.
CATGTCGTTATCGGGCACGATTTCTTTTTTGGTAAGAATCGCGGTGGCACGCCGGAGATTATGCAAGCCGTGGCCGATAGGCTCAGCTTCGGCCTCACGGTCGTTTCGCCCGTTGCCGAGGGAGGTGAAGCTTTTTCCTCCAGCATTATTCGGCTGCATCTTGCGCAGGGCGATGTAAAGGGTGCCGCACAAATGATGGGGCGTTGGTGGCGCGCGGGCGGCACGGTGATCGGCGGTGCCAAGCGGGGCGTGGGGCTAGGCTTTCCCACAGCCAATGTGCCGCTGGCGCGCGGTACGGGCCTGGGTCATGGCATTTACGCGGTGCGAGTCCATTTAGGATCGGACCGCTACGACGGGGCCGCGTATCTGGGCACACGGCCGACCTATGACGACGGTATGCCGGTTCTTGAGGTGTTTCTTTTCGACTTTGATGGGGATCTCTATGACCGTGCGATCGAGGTGGAATTCATCGATTTCATTCGTGACGACCGCAAGTTCGACACGAGCGAAGCGCTGATCGCACAGATGCAACAGGATTGCGCCAGGGCCCGCGACATTTTGAGCAGCGCCAGCACAGCCCCGCGAATATGAAGGCCCTGGGAGTTCCTGGGAGCCTTTCTGGATCAGCGACGGGCATGCTGCTAGAACGCCCCCGCGTGAAACCCGGCGAGATGGATTATGGCGAATAACACGGGCGGCGACGGCGGTGCTGTCAAGGCCAAGAAAACGAAAGGAGCGGCACCCGGCGAGCCCGCAGCAGCGAAGGCTGACGCGGAGGGTGATGGAACGCGCGAAGGGCGCAACTGGAGTAAGACGCTCTTTTTGCCGAAAACCGATTTCCCCATGAAGGCGGGGCTGCCTAATCTGGAGCCACGTCTGCTGCAGCGCTGGGAAGAGATTGGGCTCTACGACCGTCTGCGGCGGAAAGCACGCAATCGCGCAAAGTTCGTGCTGCATGACGGACCGCCCTACGCCAACGGCCACATCCACATCGGTCACGCGCTCAACAAGATCCTCAAGGACCTCGTTGTGAAGTCGCAGCAGATGCTCGGGTTCGATTCCAACTACGTGCCCGGCTGGGACTGCCACGGTCTGCCGATCGAGTGGAAAATCGAGGAGAACTATCGCGCCAAGGGGCGCAACAAGGACGCCGTTCCGATTAATGAGTTTCGCCACGAGTGCCGCGAGTTTGCCGCGCATTGGATCAATGTGCAGCGCGAGGAGTTCCAGCGCCTCGGCATCGTCGGCGATTGGGCGCATCCTTATTCGACGATGAACTACATCGCAGAGGCGACGATCGCCGGCGAACTGATGAAGTTCGCTATGAACGGCACACTCTACCGCGGCTCCAAGCCGGTTATGTGGTCTGTTGTCGAGAAGACGGCACTGGCGGAGGCTGAGGTCGAATATCTAGACTATCAGTCCGACATGATCTGGGTGAAGTTTCCGATCAAATTCCAGGTTAGAAGCGGGCCGAAGATCAGCCCAGAGGACGGTGATCCTAGTCGTTTGCCCTCAGAAGCCGCTTCGATCGTAATCTGGACCACGACGCCGTGGACCATCCCCGGGAACCGCGCGATCAGCTTCTCGTCCAAGATCAGATATGGCGTCTATGAAGTCACCGCGGCGCCGGAGGGCAACTGGGCAAAACCGGGTGATAAATTTGTGCTGGCCGAAAGCTTGGCCTCCGATGTTATGAAGGCAGCGAAGGTGGAGGCGTTCGAACAGCGCCGAGTGGTCGGGTCAGACGAATTGCAGCGCGCGATTTGTGCCCATCCGCTGAATGGCCTGGGCTACGCATTCGATGTCCCGCTCTTAGATGGCGAGCACGTTACCGAGGACACCGGCACCGGCTTCGTACACACGGCGCCTGGGCATGGCGCGGATGATTATCAGATTTGGACGGCAAGCCAGGCGGCACTGAAAGAGCGTGGCATCGACACGACGATACCCTTCACCGTCGATGCCGATGGCGTCTTCACTGAGGACGCTCCAGGCTTTACGGGCAAGCGCGTGCTAACCGAGCAGGGTGCCAAGGGTGATGCCAATGACGCCGTAATCAGCGCGCTTGTCGAGGCCAACGCGCTGATCGCGCGCGGGCGCCTCAAGCACCAGTACCCGCACTCCTGGCGCTCCAAAAAACCCGTTATC
>JAUWCP010000079.1 GCA_030609245.1 Hyphomicrobium sp. | reverse complement strand
TTGCGCCAGCGCGCCTTGCTCGAACGTCTTGCGTGCAGTTTCTGAAGCAGTTGCGGCCTTCTCGCGACCATGCAGCAGCGCAGTCGCTTCGGTAGCCAGAACTTTCTTCGCTTCGTTGATCTCAGCCCCGCCGAGGGCGCTAAGCTTTTCAATCTCGTTGAGAGGCAGCGTGGTGAAGAGCTTGAGGAAGCGCTCCACGTCGGCGTCCTCGGTGTTGCGCCAGTACTGCCAGTAGTCATAGGCGGAGAGCTGCGCTTCGTTTAACCACACCGCGCCTGACGCCGTCTTTCCCATCTTGGCCCCAGACGCAGTGGTCAGCAACGGACAGGTCAGCCCATAAAGCTGATCTGTGCCCATGCGCCGGCCCAGATCGATGCCGTTGACGATGTTTCCCCACTGGTCCGAACCGCCCATCTGCAGATTGCACCCGGTACGGCGCGCAAGCTCCACGAAGTCGTAGGCCTGCAACAGCATGTAGTTGAATTCGATGAATGACAGCTCTTGCTCGCGGTCGAGCCGCAGCTTGGCGGAGTCCATGGCCAACATGCGGTTGACGGAGAAGTGGCGGCCGACATCGCGCAAGAACGCGATGTAGTTGAGCGGCACGAGCCACTCCGCGTTGTCGCTCATGAGAGCGTCGGTCTTGCCTGGGCCGAACTTGAGGAACTTGGAAAACGCTTGGCGCATGCCCTCCTTGTTGGCTTCGATTTGTTCTGTAGTGAGTATCCGGCGCGTCTCGTCTTTGCCCGAGGGGTCCCCGACGCGTGTTGTGCCGCTGCCCATGAGCACGATCGGCTTGCCGCCGGTTTTTTGCAGCCAATGCAACATCATGATGGAGATGAGGCTACCGACGTGCAGCGACGGTGCGGTGCAATCGTAGCCCACGTAAGCCACGACCTTGCCCTTCGCAGCAAGCGCATCAAGGCTGGAGTCGTCGGAGCACTGGTGGACAAACCCGCGCTCGGTGAGAATTCTTAGGAAGTCGGACTTGAGATTGGTCATGATGCCGGTATGACGTATCGCCTTTGCCATTGGCGGGCTCAGTGGTGGCGGGGAACATGCACAGGAAGGGGTGAATGGGCAAGCTCGTGCGCGCGATCGGCCTTATGAGCGGGACCTCAATGGACGCAATCGACGTCGCTTTGCTCGATACCGACGGGCAAAGCGAGCTTCGGCATGGGCCGGCGGCGTCCTACCCCTATCCTGCCGATGTTAAGGTGAAGCTGCGCGCCGCGCTTGCCGAGGCGCGCCAATTGCGTGAGCGCGGCGATCGCCCCGGGAGCCTAGGCGAGCTGGAGCGCACGCTGACCGTACTCAATGCGCAGGCTGTGGAGCGCTTTCTCCATAGCAACGGGATCGCCCGGTCGGCGATCGACCTGATTGGCTATCATGGTCAGACCGTCCTGCACGATCCAGAGCGCTCGCTGACTGTGCAACTCGGCGACGGACGCCTTCTGGCTGAGCGTTGCGGGATCGATGTCGTCTACGATCTGCGCGCTGCCGATATCGCCGGCGGCGGGCAAGGCGCTCCCTTGGCGCCCGTCTACCACAGAGCGCTCGCCATTCAGCGCAAAGACTTGCCTGCTGCATTCCTCAATCTTGGGGGCGTCGCAAATGTCACGTGGGTCGGCGTAAGGCTTCTGGCTTTCGACACGGGACCGGGAAATGCATTGCTGGACGATTGGATGCTAAAGCACACCGGTGCACCGCAGGATGCCGACGGAGCAGCCGCAGCGCGAGGAAGCGTCAACGAGGCGGCCCTGCGGGCGTTGCTGACCCATTGCTACTTCGGCATACCACCGCCAAAGTCGCTCGACCGTAACGCTTTCTCGTCTGAACCGGTCGCAGGACTATCACTAGAAGACGGGGCCGCGACGCTGTGCGCGTTTACGGCAGCTACGATTGCCAAAGCGCGCGCGCACATGCCGCAGGAACCCAAGATCTGGATCGTGTGTGGAGGTGGCCGCAAGAACAAGACGCTGATGGCGATGATTGCGGCCAGCGTGCAGAACGCGGTCGTGCCCGTCGAGGCGATAGGCTTCAATGGGGATTTTATCGAGGCGCAGGCATGGGCCTATCTCGCCGCGCGCTCAAGGCTCGGATTGCCGATCACGTATCCAGATACGACAGGCGTTCCTGAGCCAATGACGGGTGGTGTGCTTGCAAGGGCGCAAAACTGAGAGACCCTCCGTTATTGCAGCAGATCGCGGATCGTTTTCTCTAAGCCGATCGTGATGCGTGCAAGCTTTTCGTAGTCGACCTTTTCCGGCGTGTCTTCCGGCGTGTGATAGTGGGGGTAGCGGTAAAGGGCGGTATCGGTGACCATGACGGCCGGGTAGCCAAGGTGCCAAAATGACCAGTGGTCCGACCACGCGATTCCCTCGAAAAGGTCAGGCGCAGTGCCGCCAATGGTCGGGATCTTTGTATTACGGCGGAAGGCGGCGACGACCTCATGCAGAAACGTGCGCGAGCCTGGCATTGCGACGAATGAGATAAAGTTTGCGGTCGAGGGGAAGATGAGTCCAAACGGAATGGGGTACTCTTGACTGCCAGGTGCGTCTGAGAAAAAGCCGATTGTCTCTAACGAGATCATGCCAGCCACGCGCTCGCCGCGATCCTTTAGGCGTCGCGAATACCGCAAGCTGCCCATCTGGTCGGTTTGATAGTAAGGCGCCTCCTCGTTGACGAAGAGAACCAATCGCAGGCTCTTGTCCTTTGGGGTCACATCCTTGAGCAACCGGGCAAGCTCGATCACCGCGGCTGTGCCAGTGCCGTTGTCGTTGGCGCCAGGTGCGTCACCGTCAGAATCATAGTGAGCACCGACGACAAGGCTTGATGGCGTCCCGTCACTTTTTACAGCGGGAATGACGGCCTCGATATTGCGCACCGGGCGTCCGTCGGTATCGAAAACCTGGCGCTGTGGCTCATAGCCGAGTGCTGTCAGTTCAGCCTCGATGTAGGCAGCGGCGCGCTCAAGCTCCGCATAGTGGGTGACGTTGTGGGGCTTGCTCGCAATCGCAACGATGTGGCGTTTGAGCCGTTCGGCGAGATTGCGCTCGTCGCGCGTGGCAGGCGGCGGTGGACCGGTGAAGCTCTTGCCTGGAAGGCCCAGCATATACCAGACGGCCGCGGCGGCCGCTGCGATGAGGACGAGTATTGCACCAGCGCCCCAAAGGGCGACGACCTTAGACACCCGCAACCCTTTGCATAAACTTTTGCGGCAACGTCTTTTAGCCGCCCTGCTCCTCTTGCTGATCGACTTCGCGCTGGCGCTGGCGTTCGCGCTCACGCTCGCGCTCGCGTTCCTTTTCCTGAGCGCGGGCCTGCTCGGCTTGCTCCATGCGCTCGTCGATGTACTCACTGACAGCTTTTTTGAGCTCGTCGATCTTATCCTCGAAGAAGTGGTTGGCGCCGGGAATGATCTCGTGAGTGATCTTGATGCCGCGCTGCGTCTTTAGGCGTTGCGTGAGTTCGGCCACAGAGTTCGTCGGTACGACGCGATCCTTTTCGCCGTTGATCATGAGGCCAGAGGAGGGGCAGGGCGCCAGGAACGAGAAGTCATAAAGGTTCGACGGAGGCGCCACGCAAATGAAGCCCTCCACTTCGGGCCGGCGCATCAAAAGCTGCATGGCGATCCAGGTACCAAACGAGACGCCCGCGATCCAACAGCCTTTGGAATCCGGTTTGACGACCTGAAGCCAGTCGAGCGCTGAAGCTGCGTCCGATAGCTCGCCGGGGCCACCGTCCCAGATTCCCGGACTCCGCCCCACGCCGCGGAAGTTGAACCGCAATACCGAGAAGCCCCGCTCCACGAAGGTGTGATAAAGCGTGTAGACGACTTGATTGTTCATCGTCCCGCCGAACTGCGGGTGGGGATGAAGGATGAGTGCGATGGGGCCGTCGCTAGCAGACTCATGGTGGTAGCGGGCCTCGATGCGGCCTGCGGGCCCATTAATGATCAGCTCGGGCATCGTGCTTTTCCAGCTCAGGTTTGGGTTGGCGGCTTGCCCTAGGGCGCGAAACGATCAAAAGGGCACAAAGCGATCAATTCGGGCGTTTCCGAAACCTTGACTTCAGGGCTCGGAATTTTCATATTCCAGGTAGAAATTTAGAATCATTCGAAAGAGCGGTCAGGTTCCGACGGGATTGGCGTTCTCGACGGTCGCGCTTCTTAGCACAGGCCCTGGTGCCAAATGCAAGTGGAAGCGACGCCCTGGGCAAGGACGTGACGTCACGCATGGGCGCAGGACGGGCAGTGGAGGTCTTAGTTTGGAGTTGAATACGAAGGGGAGGTACGCCGTTATGGCGATGGCGGATCTTGCCAAATTTGGCGAGGGCGCAGCCATTCCGTTGTCCGCAATCGCCGATCGTCAGGGCCTTTCTCTTTCTTATCTCGAGCAGATTTTTCTGCGGCTGCGCCGTGCCGGCCTCGTCGAAAGCGAGCGAGGGCGCACCGGCGGATACGTGTTGGGACGGCCCGCATACATGATCCGCATTTCGCAGGTCATGGAGGCGGTGGAAGAAGAAACCCGCATGACGCGCTGTCTCGATAGCGACGTCGGCTGCCTCGCCGATGAGCGTTGTTTGACGCACGGTCTTTGGCATGCGCTCGGCGGGCACATCGCGACGTTTCTCTCAAGTGTCACGCTGCAAGAAGTGCTCGACGGCATTCCGCCAGACAAGCTGGCCTCAAAACTGGAACGAGAAGGAGAGCTTGCCGCGCGATGACGAAGAAGCGGACATATCTCGATTGCAATGCGTCCGTGCCGCTGCGGCGAGAGGCGCGTGCTGCAATGCTGACCGTTCTGGATGTCGCCGGGAACCCGTCGTCGGTGCACGCAGAAGGCCGCCATGCGCGCGCCGTCGTTGAGGCTGCGCGTGAGCAGATTGCTCTCCTCGTCAATGCGAATCCGAGCGAAGTGATCTTTACCAGTGGTGCCACGGAAGCAAACAACTGGGTGCTTGCGGCGGGTTGGAATGCGATTGCGGTTGCAGGCATCGAGCATGATTCGGTTACTGCGCCGGTTTCTGCATCGGGTGCTGAGCGCATCGAACTGAGTGTTTCAACGAAGGGCGTTGCCGAACTCGATGGGTTGAGCGAGGCATTAGCGGCTTCGGCAGAAGCTTCCAAACGCACGCTGCTCACGCTGATGATGGCGAATAACGAGACGGGTGTGATCCAGCCGGTGGCGGAAGCGGTAGCGTTGGCGCGCGAACATGGCGTCATGGTCCACACCGACGCGGTGCAGGCGCCCGGGCGTATCCCCGTCGACTTTGCAGCGCTCGGCCTTGATGCGCTCTCGCTGTCGTCTCACAAGCTCGGCGGCCCGCGCGGCGTCGGTGCGCTTGTCGTTCGTGATGGTGTTGAGCTACCGGCTTTGATAAAGGGTGGCGGACAGGAGCGCCGCCGCCGCGGGGGAACCGAGAACATCTCTGGTATCGCGGGATTTGGTGCAGCGGCCGAGGCGGTCGCAAATGAGCAAGACGCCGCCCAGCACATGGCCAAGCTGCTGGACCGGCTAGAAGATGGCGTTCGGCGCGCAACGCCAGCGGCAGTGATCATTGGAAAAGACGCACCGCGCCTTGCCAACACGGCATACATCGCCGTGCCGGGGAAACTAGCAGAGACGCTGGTGATCAGGCTCGACCTGGAAGGCATTGCGGTGAGTGCCGGTGCGGCGTGTTCGTCGGGAAAGGTCGGGTCAAGCCATGTGCTCGAAGCCATGAAGCTGGGATCTGAGATAGCGCGTTCGGCCGTCCGTGTGAGCCTCGGGCCGCAGACGCACGATGATGACATTGCCGCCTTCCTGGCGGCTTGGGAAATGGTTGCAGGTGGTGCGGCGCTTGCTGCCTGAATGAATTGAAAGGGTAATTGATGCCAGCAGTTGAAGAGACGATCGAGCAGGTCAGGAAGATCGATGTCGACCAGTACAAGTACGGCTTCGAGACCAAGATCGAGACGGTGAAAGCGCCCAAGGGCCTCAACGAGGATATCGTGCGCTTCATCTCGGAGAAGAAGGGCGAACCGGCGTGGATGCTGGAGTGGCGCCTAGAGTCGTTCCGCCGCTGGCTGGGCATGGTCGAGCCGACGTGGGCGAACGTCAAATATCCCAAGATCGACTTCAACGAACTTTACTATTACGCCGCTCCGAAATCGTCCGAGGGACCGAAGTCTCTGGAGGATGTCGACCCGGAATTGCTCGCGACGTATGAGAAGCTTGGCATTTCCCTCAAAGAGCAAGGGGTGCTGGCAGGCGTGCAGGGTGCGCGTGTAGCCGTTGATGCCGTGTTCGATAGCGTCTCCGTCGTCACGACCTTTAAAGACGAGCTCGCTAAGGTCGGCGTGATCTTCTGCTCAATTTCAGAAGCGATCCGCGAGCATCCTGAGCTGGTGAAGAAATACCTGGGCTCGGTGGTGCCGCAGGGCGACAACTTCTACGCCGCGCTCAACGCGGCTGTGTTCTCCGACGGTTCGTTCGTTTACGTGCCGGAGGGCGTGCGCTGCCCCATGGAGTTGTCGACATACTTCCGCATCAATGAAGAGAAGACCGGCCAGTTCGAGCGTACGCTCGTCATTGCGGACAAGGGCTCCTACGTCTCGTACCTGGAAGGCTGTACGGCGCCGATGCGCGACGAGAACCAGCTACATGCGGCCGTGGTCGAGCTGATCGCACTCGATGATGCGGAGATCAAGTACTCCACCGTGCAGAATTGGTATCCCGGCGACAAGGACGGCAAGGGCGGCATCTTTAACTTCGTCACCAAGCGGGGCGACTGTCGCGGCAAGAACTCGAAAATCAGCTGGACGCAGGTCGAGACCGGCTCTGCTATCACCTGGAAATATCCCAGTTGCATTCTGCGCGGCGAGAATTCGCGCGGAGAGTTTTATTCGATTGCGGTGTCCAATGGCTACCAGCAGATCGATAGCGGCACGAAGATGATCCACCTCGGCAAAAACTCGTCGAGCCGCATCATTTCTAAGGGTATCGCGGCCGGGTTCTCGCAGAATACGTACCGCGGGCTTGTGTCCGCTCACCGCAAGGCGACGGGTGTACGCAACTACACCAACTGCGACTCGCTGCTGATTGGCGACAAGTGCGGTGCGCACACGGTGCCTTACATCGAGGCGAAGAACTCGACAGCGCACTTTGAGCACGAGGCGACGACTTCGAAGATCTCCGATGGCCAGCTCTTCTATTGCCGGCAGCGCGGGTTGTCGGAAGAAGAGGCGATCGCGCTCATCGTCAACGGTTTCGTGCGTGACGTTTTGCAGAAGCTGCCGATGGAGTTCATGGCCGAAACCCAGAAGCTCATTGGTATCTCTCTGGAGGGGAGCGTTGGGTGACGCACGCCGAGAAGCATTACTGGTTTCGGCCAAAGATGTACGGCTACGGCGCCCAGCCACTCAATTGGAAAGGGTGGACGGCGGTGCTCGTTTACGTTGCGGTGGTGATGTCGTTCACGGTTCCGCTCATGATTTTGCCGACCTTGAGCGAACCAGAACGCGCGGGCGGCGACGTGGCGATCTGGCTGGTGCTGATGGTCATCGTGACTTTGACCTTCGTCCGGCTTTGCTGGGTGAAGACGGAGGGGCAGTGGTGCTGGCGTTGGGGCCAGAGCGAATAACAGGCTTAATTTGAACAAGCGGTGTTGGATTGAACCGGAGTCAAGGAATGCTCGAAATAAGAGACTTGCATGTGAAGGTCGAGGGCGAGGAGCGTGAGATCCTCAAAGGGCTTTCGTTGAAAATACCAAAGGGAGAAGTGCACGCGATTATGGGTCCTAACGGGTCGGGCAAGTCGACGCTCGCCTATGTGCTCGCCGGCCGTAGCGGCTACGAGGTCACCAAGGGCGACATCCTGTGGAATGGTGAAAGCGTGCTGGAGATGGAGCCGGAAGAGCGCGCCGCTAAGGGCGTTTTTCTTGCGTTCCAGTACCCGGTCGAGATTCCTGGCGTGGCAAGTCTCACCTTCATGCGAAGTGCGCTTAACGCCGTGCGCAAGGCGCGCGGTGAGGCCGAGTTGACCACGCCTGAGTTCATGAAGTTCATCAAGGAAAAGGCGCACAAGCTCAACATCGACATGGAAATGCTGAAGCGGCCGGTGAACGTCGGCTTTTCAGGTGGCGAGAAGAAGCGCTCCGAGATCTTGCAGATGGAAGTTTTGGAACCGTCGCTGTGTGTGATGGATGAGACGGATTCCGGTCTCGATATCGACGCGCTGCGGATTGTTGCCGAAGGCGTCAATGCGATGCGGTCGAAGGACCGTGCGATGCTCGTCATCACGCACTATCAGCGCCTTCTCAATCACATAGTCCCAGATCGCGTGCACGTGCTGGCTGACGGTAGAATACGCAAGTCAGGTGGTGCCAATCTTGCACTTGAGTTGGAGAAATCAGGTTACGCAGAATTCCAAGAGGAAGCGGCGTGAGCATGGAAGGTAAGTTGCCCATCGGCGTGGGCTCGGAGACGTTGGGCGACTTGATTCGTTCAGCGGAGAGCCGTGCACCGGCGCGACAAGACGTGGCGCTGGGGAGGCGTGCGATGAACGTAGTTGTGATGAAGACCAAGGTGGAGCAAGCGCTCACCGAGAACTTTGCGGCGGTGCAGGATCAGCTCCCCGGCGGTGCTGCGGCGCGCAAGGTGCGCGATGCGGCGATCGGACGTTTTGAGGCGCTGGGTTTGCCGAACCGCCGCGTTGAGGCATGGAAATACACCGATTTGCGCAACGCGTTGAAGGAGGCGCTGCCGCTGAGCACCGGCGATAAGGCGCCGGTAAAGGCGTCCGACGTGAGCGCGGCGCTCGGACCGCTGGCAGGTATCGATGCGCAGCAAGTGGTATTCGTCAACGGTGCCTACCGCGAAGACTTGTCGACGATTGGCTCCGGGAGCGCCGTCGACGTCAGGTCGCTGGCTGAGGCTCTGTCGTCGCCTGAGGCCGCCGCACTCTTGAGCGCAGAGGGACGTGATGACGATCCCGTGCTGGCCTTGAACGCGGCCTACGCCACTGACGGTGCCGTGGTGCGCATCGCGGATGAGGCGAAGCTCGACAAACCTTTGTTGCTCCTCTTCGTGCGTGCCGGCACGGAGCCGTGCTTTACGGTCGCGCGCAACGTGGTCAGCATAGGCAAGGGCGCCGACGTAACGCTGATTGAAGCATTTGTGACGTTGCCCGGCGCGTCGCAAGGCGGCCAAGAGAACGTGGCAACCAAGATTTCTGTGGGCGACGGCGCGTCCGTTGCCCACGTGAAGTGCACGATCGATGCCTTGAACGGGTCGCACCTGGCGAACTGGCTGGTCGATCTCGGCGCGCACGCCACCTATAATGGTTTCCAATTCACGTCGGGCTGCAAGCTGGTGCGTAACCAGATTGGTGTCGCATTCAAGGGCGAGAACGCTCGAATTGACATTTCTGGAACGTTTCTCGTGCGCGGGAGCCAGCATGTCGATACTACGCTAGTGGTCGATCATGCAGTGCCGCATGGCACCAGCCGCGAGCTGTTCAAGGGCGTGCTGGAAGACCAAGGGCGCGGCGTGTTCCAGGGCAAAATCATCGTGCAGCCAGGCGCCCAGAAGACCGACGGAATGCAGATGGCGCGCGTGCTCATGCTGTCGCCGGATGCTGAGTTCGACTCCAAGCCGGAACTGGAGATCTATGCCGACGACGTCATTTGCGGTCACGGCAGCACCAGCACCGATCTTGATGAGGACCTGTTGTTTTATTGTCGATCGC
>JAUWCP010000156.1 GCA_030609245.1 Hyphomicrobium sp. | reverse complement strand
AAGGGCAGCAATGAGCGCTACAAGGCGCCAAGTGAGCTCGACCCCCGCTACACCATTGCCCTTTACGTCAACGCGGCCACGCGGGGCCCTTGGCGCCAACGTATGTGGGTTCTGCAACGCGATGGCATTGGCGGCGCGTGGCGGCTCGCACTATGGGACAAGAAGCACTGGCGCAAGGCGAAGCTCAGCAGTGGCGAGGCACCGCCCTACAGCTGGCCTGTTTCGACGGGGCGCGGCTATCGCGGGCAGAAGTTTTCAGGTCCGACGCCAACCGGGGTCTTCGCGCTCGACGAACGCAAGTGGCGTTACGGGCGCGGCTACACGGCGCCGGGCATGGTCCACACCATGTATATCGACTTCCACTATCCCAGCGGCCGGCGCTCGGGCGTCGCCTTCCACGGGACCACGACCCGGCGCTACCGGCGCCTGGGTACGAATGACTCCCACGGCTGCATTCGCATGAAGAAGAAGAACGCGCTGGCCATGTTCAACCGGGTTACCGGGCGCGACGGCGTGTTGGATAAAGGGGAGAGATGGGGCGAGGTGCCGCGCTATTGGAAGGAGCAGCGTGGGGGCAAGCGCTGGCGCTATACGCGCGATGGGACGCCCCACCCCGTCGAAGCGCCAGTCGAGGAGGCTGCGCTCTTTGAGGCCGGCGCGCTGCTGCCAGCTGGGGGACTTATGACGGCGGCAGCAGCGGAAGCTCGGCCGGCCAGAGCAGGCGATGCCTCTCCGAATGCTGACGTTCTGACCAAGGTTGGCTTCCGCGCCATTGCCGTGATCTTCAAGGATTGACGCGGGTTTCCGGGTTGCCCGAAAACAGCCACTTCTTTAGAGCAAGTGGCTCGGAGCGGGCGTCAGTACCAGGCGCCGGACGGGGGACCAGCGTAATGCCCGAGTTGAGTGAAATTCACGTGCCCGCAGCCACGGGAACGTTCGTGGTTCCTCGAGGAGCCACCATCGTCGGCACGGTTTATTTTAACGGTCAGGTGTTGGTTGAAGGCACGGTCGACGGCAGTGTGCGCAGCACGGCCGTTCATATCTCAGAGAGAGGTAGCGTCGAGGGGACGGTCGTGGGCGAGCAGGTCGTTGTTCTCGGAGAGGTCAACGGATCGATATACGCAAAGGATCTGATCCTGAGGACCGCTTGCACGGTGGAAGGTCAGATCTACCACAACGCTCTGGTGCTGGAGAACGGCTGCTACTTTGAAGGCATGTCACGGCGGTACAGCAATCCTGTTGGCATGGCGCCCGATCTTTGATGGCGCCCGATCTTTGATGGCAAGTGCGTGAGGCTGAGGGTCTATTGCGCTCGCGTGCTCGTTGGATAGGGCGCTCCGACGTATTCCCATTTGCTCTGTTCTAAGAAATTGCGTTGATGCCAAGGGCGCCTTGGTATTGGATCTCGTTTACACCTGTGCCTCACCGCTGATCGAGCTTATTCCCCAATGATCGAAACCTCCACGACAAGCCGGCCATTTGTCGACCGCTGGCTGGTCCTGATCGTGGCCTGCCTCGGTGCCTACGTGGTGGCGTCGAACACAACGGCCGTGATGACGGCGTTGCCGGAAATCAGGGCCGAACTCGATCTTGGTACTCTCGCCACGCAGTGGGTCGTCAACCTCTACATGCTGTGCTCGGCGGTCCTTGTCGCGATCATGGGCCGGTTCTCAGACATTTTTGGCAAGTTGAACGTATTCGTGCTGGGCCTGTGCGTATTCGCAGCCGGCTCCATTGCGATCTTGATCGCTGACGACATCATCCTTTTGATGATTGGACGCGTCGGCCAGGGTGTCGGTGCGGCCGCCTTGATGGGCGCTTCCATTGCACTGGTGGATGTGACGACGGAGAAGTCGAAGCGTGCTCTCGCGCTTGGCATTTGGGCGGGGTTGGTTGCATTTGGGCTTGGCGCTGGCCCGCTTATCGCCGGTGCTCTCATCGAGGCAATAAGCTGGCGGGCCGTTTTTGCAATCGATGTGGTTTTTCTTGCTACTGCGGCGGTACTTTGTTGGCACATCGCAAGGCTTGAATTGGTCCCGCCCGCAGAGCGCAGCACAAAGCCTGTCGACTATCTCGGAACGGGCCTCCTGATCGTCACCCTGGCGCCTTTCGTTTACGGCTTGAGCGATGCGCATGAAGCAGGTTGGGCGTCTGTTCAGACGCTCGGCCTGTTTGCGATCGCTATCGCCGGAGCGGTAGCGTTTGTCATACGCGAGCGTGGCGCCGTTGAGCCGCTCGTCTATTTTCGGTTCTTCCGGCATCCCTGGTATCTCGCCTCGACGCTCGGCATCTTCGTCAACGGCTTTGCGCTCTTGAGCGTGCTCTACTTCTTCAACCTGTATGCTCAATCGGCGGGCGGGCTCGGCCTTACGGCCTTTGCGGCGGGCGCGGCACTTCTCCCCTATGCGGTGACCTGCTTCCTGTTGTCGATCACCCTGCCACACATGCTCAGCAAGACAACAATGAGATGGCCCATTACGATTGGCATGCTTTTGATCGCGGCCGGTCTGTGGTTGTTGTCACAGACGACAGCCGAAATGACCTATGGCGATCTGTGGTGGCGGCTGATTTTCGTTGGCGCTGGAATGGGCCTGACCTATCCGTTGTTTCCCATCGTCGGGCTGCGCACACTTCCCGACGAGCACGCCGGTCAGGGTTCGGGCGTCATCAACATGTGCTTTTATATGGGGCTCAGTGTTGCCCTTGCGGCGGGTGGAACGGTGCTGGGGAAGATCCGTCAAGATGCCGTGGCCACGACGATAACCAGTCTTTCTGATGCGCCCGCAGGCGCCCTGCAATGGGTACGGGACCTGACGCATGGTTCGGGAAGCCAGCTCAAAGGTGCGTTGGCACATTTTAGTGCCGCGGACGGAGCTCAGATCGAGCACACTTTGCGCACCGTCGGAGCCAGCGCATTCTCTAGCGTCATGACCCTATTCATGATCTTGGCGCTGATCGGTGCTGCGACGAGCTTCTGGCTTATCAGGCCGCACCCAGACGAAGTCGTTGCGCCTCATCCTGGCAAGCAGGGCTAGCGAAGGGATTGCGATGCTCGGGCCCCTGCGATAACGAGGGCTCTCAAAAGGAGCGAGCCCATGCAGGACAAGGTCAAGGCCACCACCAATACCAACCTCATCGAAGGTGCGACGGGCGAGTGGGAGATCATCGTCGGCCTGGAGGTACACGCGCAGGTGGCCTCGGCGTCGAAACTTTTCTCGGGCGCCTCGACCGCGTTCGGTGGCGATCCGAATAGTCATGTTTCGCTTGTCGATGCGGCGATGCCCGGCATGCTGCCCGTCATCAATTCCGAATGCATCGCGCAAGCCGTGCGCACGGGCCTCGGCATTAAGGCAGCGATCAATCTGAAAAGTGTGTTCGATCGTAAGAACTATTTCTATCCCGATCTGCCGCAGGGGTATCAGATCAGCCAGTACAAGCAGCCGATCGTGGGTGAGGGCGAGGTCGAGATCGACGTTGATGGCGAGACCATGAAGGTCGGTATCGAGCGGCTGCATTTGGAACAGGACGCGGGCAAGTCGATTCACGACCAGCACCCTGAATACTCTTACGTCGATCTCAACCGTTCGGGCGTTGCGCTGATGGAGATCGTCTCCAAGCCCGACATGCGCTCAGCTAAGCAAGCGCAAGCATACGTATCCAAGCTGCGCACCATCTTGCGTTATCTGGGAACGTCCGACGCCGACATGGAGAAGGGCAACTTGCGCGCTGACGTGAATGTCTCTGTGCGCAAGCCTGACGACCCACTCGGGACGCGCTGCGAGATTAAGAACGTCAACTCCATCCGCTTCATCGGCCAGGCGATCGAGGTGGAGGCGCGCCGCCAGATCGATATCATCGAGGACGGCGGCACGATCGCTCAGGAAACGCGGCTGTTCGACTCGGTCAAAGGCGAGACGCGCTCCATGCGCAGCAAGGAGGAAGCGCACGACTACCGCTACTTCCCAGATCCCGACCTTTTGCCGCTCGAGCTCACGCAGGAATACGTCGACGATCTGGAGCGCGGGCTGCCAGAAATGCCCGACGAAAAGAAAGACCGCTTTATGCGCGACTTTGGCCTCTCCGACTACGATGCTGGCGTGCTCATCGCCGAGCGTGGGAAGGCCGACTACTTCGAGAAGGTGGCAGAGGGCCGCGATGGAAAGTTTGCCGCCAACTGGGTGATCAACGAGTTGTTCGGACGCCTCAACAAAGAAGGCCTATCGATCGAGGCCTCACCCGTTTCGGCGGCGCAGCTGGGTTCTATCGTCGACCTCATCGCGTCTGACACCATTTCGGGCAAGATCGCTAAGGACCTTTTCGATATCGTGTGGTCGGAGGGCGGCGACCCGGCCGGCATCGTCGAAAAGCGCGGCATGAAACAGGTCACCGATACCGGTGCGATCGAAAAGACGGTCGATGAGATCATGGCAGCCAATCCCGATAAGGTGGAGCAGGTGAAGGCGAAGCCGAATCTTATGGGCTGGTTCGTTGGTCAGGTGATGAAGGCCTCCGGCGGCAAAGCCAACCCCAAGGCCGTCAACGAGATCCTGAAGCAAAAACTGGGGATCTGAGGACAAGGTTCGGTCGTGGTCGATCTTCAGAAGCAAGAACCCGCCGAGGGTGGCGGCGAACGACCGGAGGTGGAGATCTTCCGGCGGCAGTGGGACCTTTACCGCAAGATTATCGACAATGATTATTTTCACGGCGCAGACGTCTACCCCGTCCTCAACCGGTATTTGAAGGAAGAGATTCAGGGGCCGTTTCGATTCCTAGATCTGGCATGCGGGGATGCGAGCGGCATCGTCGGTGCGCTAATGGGCACGCAGATCACGCACTACCATGGTGTGGATCTGTCGTTGCCGGCGCTGGAGCTGGCCGAGCGCCAACTGCAAGTGCTTCCCTGCGCCGCCAAGCTGGAGCACGCCGACTTCACAGACGCAGTAAAAGGCCAGCCGCACGCCCCCGATGTTGCTTGGTTCGGTCTCTCGCTGCATCACATTGCGACGCCAGGGAAGCGGGACCTGATGTGCGACATTCGAAAACTGATCGCGGCGGAAGGTGCCTTTGTCATCTACGAGCCGACGTTGCGCGACGGCGAGGACCTGCCGGCCTATCTGGATAGGTTCGACAAATTGGCACGCAGCACTTGGACAGCTTGCACGCCCGAGGAGCTGGATATGGCGCTGGAGCATGTGCGCTCGTGCGATCTTCCAGAAACGGGCAGCGATTGGATCGCGCTCGGCCGCGAAGCCGGGTTTTCTAAAGGAGAAGAGCTGTTCAGGGCGCCGACGGACCTCTTCAGGATGTTCGCCTACCGGGTCTAGGGCAAGATCGTTCTTGATGGAATCGGTTAGCCTTCGCCCGGGAGGTCTCCGGCAGATAAGTGAATCTTGCTCTAACTCAAAAGTGTAGAGACTGATTCACGGTTCACTCGCACGCGCTAAGTGCGTGCAAGTGAAACGATCAGACTCTAGGCGTGGTGGCGCTCCCTCTTCGACGGAATTGTGACACTGCTGCGTTCATTGAGGATCGAGCAACTTGACGCTCGTCCCTGGCGAACTACATGTCACGGTCGAAGTCCCAACTTGAGTGGACCCAGGGGCACGCAATGCTAATCCGAGACACGAATGCCGGCTACGGGCTGGTGACGCGCCTCATGCACTGGGTGATGGCGATTGGCGTCGTCGGATTGTTTGCGCTGGGACTGTGGATGGTGACACTGAGTTACTACAGCCCTTGGTACGTGACGGCGCCCGACATCCATCGTGGCGTCGGCATGCTTCTGCTCTTCCTTCTTGTATTGCGTTTCGTTTGGCGGCTCGCCAATCGCAAACCTGACGATTCCGAGCTGTCACCGTTGGAGCGCAAGGCCTCCGCGGTCGTTCACTGGGGCTTCTACCCTTTGTT
>JAUWCP010000062.1 GCA_030609245.1 Hyphomicrobium sp. | reverse complement strand
TGCGGGCATGGTCATAACGTTGAGGACGAGGCCCTCCGTTAAGGTGAGGCGCATGCGGTTGGCGACGACGCGCGTCGTGAGCAATGGCATGGTCAGCTTTTCCGACACCATGTCTTCGACGTCGGTGATGCTGACCCGGTCCTTGAGATCGGCGGCCGTTACGGGGATCATATTGATGACCACGTCGAGGCCGCCAAAGGCCTGGACTGCGTTTTGTGCAAAACGCACAGCCTCGTCCGAGCTTTGGCACGCATCCGTAAAAAGCTTGATATCCCAGGCCGTCTCGTTCAGCAGCGGTACAAGTGCGTCCGTTTCGGGCGAACATTCGCCCACATGCAACACGAGCCGGGCCTTATGGTCGGCAAAAGCGCGCGCAACGTCCACGCCGCATTCGGGCGAAAGTCCGGTGATGAGCGTGCGGACGCCCGCAAGCTCACCGTAGAAAGACGCACAAAGATCTCTGCCAATCGCTGTCATGAGCATTGGGCATTCCCCTCCATTAACGCCGGGACTGCGAGAGAACGCCCGGACACAACGATAGCACGTCGATTCGGCTAACGAGTTCTAAATGAGCATCAGATTCGGGTTTGCGCCTGGCCAACCTGAGGCGTGAATAGGGCGTGTCGTGGCAATCCCCAGGCATCGCTGCCGTGCGGCAATTTAGTTCTGACCGATGGCTGATTATTGAAACCTGCCCTTAACCCGGACCACCCACGAATGGCGATTCGCTTGTGCCTGCTGGCAGCATATGCCGGGCGATTGATGGCTCGTTTGGCACAATCGTCTGACGAATCACTAGCGTGTGCCTGAAAAACCTGGTGAAAATGCTCTCCCTGTCATTGCGCTAGCGCGTAGGGAACGAAAAGCTCCCTTTAGACGCGAATCGGATCGGGTGACGGGCCACACTTCCATGACGAGCATTAATGCCGACAGAAACAACCCTATAAAGCGTAAGAGCGATGTGGTGGACGTCATTGTGAAGGGCGCAATTGCTCTCGTGACGGTCGCTATCTTCCTCGGCGCCTACCTGCAATTCGACGTTTCCATCCTCCAGTCGCTGGTTGCCGCCGTTGGCGTTTTCGTCGCGTCTATGGCGCTGCACACGCTGGTTCGCCGCTCCGAGCGTGTCGAAGTGTTGGCCAAAGAAGTGATACGCCTGGAAAACGAAGTGGCCAACCTGACGGGTCGAAGGCCCGGACCCGGTCAGCTGCCAGAACCCAATCTGCAAGCGCCAACCGCGACACAGGCAGCGAGCCGGCCCAGGCTGGCGCCAGTTTCGAGAACCGGTGGCGATGCTTTCGGCGCGCCCGTTGGTTCGGCGATGCCGCCTCCGCAGCGTGACGCCGCAGTCGCTGTGCCGCCACCTGCGATCCCCAGTGCCGGTCCCAGTGCCGGTCCCAGTGCCAGTCTGGCACCTCCTTCGTTCGCCGGGGCGGCATTGCCGCAAGTTCCCGAGCCGCGGCATATAAAGGAGTCAACTCGTTGGCCGGTCAGCGCGCCAGCGCCGGAGCATACGAACGACTATTGGGCATTCCGCCCTGCGAGCGGACCGCAATCTGAGAGGCCGGCCAAGCGTGACGAGGCCCCGCAGCCAAATCACCAGTCAGAGACCGATCTTGAGGCCGTGCAGGGGATGCTCAAGAAACTCGCCAAGGAGGCTGATGTCGCCGAGGCTGCCCCCAGTTCCGCGCCGCCCAGCGAGCAGCGCCATGAAAGCGCACTCAAGGCGTCTGTCGACGCCTTACATTCCGCAGCTCAAGACATGCGCGCGGCAGCCACCAAGGCGCCGCCACCTAGGAGTGCCAGCACCCAAAAGGCCAAGGGACCACTCCCGCCGCCAATTGTGCCGGTGCACGCGCGGCTTTCCGCTCTGGGTGAGGCGATTAGCGCCAACCGCGTCGATGTTGTCTTGGACCCCATCTTGGGTCTCGCCGACGCCAAAGCGCACCACCACGAGCTGGTCGTGTATTTGCGTGACCCCAGAGGCGCTGTCCTCCCTGGTTCGCTTCGTGATCCTGCGCTGTCGAAGACGGGTTTGACGCCGCTGCTCGACAGCACTCGCGTGAGACGAGCCGCTGAAGCTGCCACATCGCTTTCAAAGAGGGGGCACAAGGGTTCGATCTTCGTCGCAACGAGTGCGGAGTCGCTCGACTCCGATCAATTCCTCGACGCATTCGCCGATGCTTATCGCGACCGTCAAGAGCTGGTCGACCAGCTGGTGCTCTCCTTTTCGCAGTCAGAAGTCTTAGCCTTCTCGGGCCCGCAACGGGGTGCCCTCACCGACATGCGCGGTCTCGGGTTCCGTTTTGGCCTTGAGGGCGTGAGCGATCTCAATTTTGACTTTGCTGCGCTGAGTGACGCCGGCTTCGCTTTCTTGAAACTCAGCGTCGACGTATTCAGAAAGGGCTTGCCGGGAACCCGCGGCCCGGTGCCTGCAAACGATATTTGCAGGTATCTGAGAGAACTTGGTTTGACGCTGATCGTGGGCGGTATCGACCATGAGGCCAAACGCACGACGGCGCTCGACTTTGGCGTGCAGTTGGGCCAGGGACTGCTGTTTGGCGCCCCGCAGGCCACCGCTCCGCAGCGCCTTAAGGGCGCCGGCATCGCCGCCGCTTGAGCTTTGGCCGCACTGCGGCTAGGCAGGCGCATGTCAATTTCGCCTTCGCCCCAGAACTTGGCGCCCATCCCGATTCTTGAATCGATCGCGCCGCTCGCCGCTGAGACGCGCGGGTGGTTCATCGACATTTGGGGTGTGATGCACAACGGCGTGCGTCCCTTTCGGGATGCGTGCACGGCCTGCGAGCGCTTTCGCCAAGACGGTGGTCTTGTCGTGCTTGTTTCAAACTCGCCGCGACCGCGCGACGGCGTCGCCGCCCAGCTCGATCGCATTGGTGTGCCCCGCACAAGTTGGGATGGCATCGTCAGCTCTGGTGACGTAGCGCGCGCGATGATACGGGCTTACGAAGGCCACACGGTCGTGCACTTAGGCCCAGAGCGCGATTTGGAGATTTTTTCGGGAATTGATGTGAGGTGCGGTGAGGCAGAAGCGGCCGAAGCGATCGTATGCACCGGCCTATTCGACGATGAGCGTGAAACATCTGACGACTATGCCGAAAGGCTTGCTCACTTTGCCGCACGAAAGCTTCCGATGATTTGCGCCAATCCCGACGTGCGAGTGGAGCGAGGCGGGCGCCTCATCTATTGCGCTGGGGCTCTGGCTCAGCACTATGAGCGTCTGGGTGGCAAAGTGGCGTATGCGGGCAAGCCGTACTTACCGATATACGAAAAGGCACTGGCGACGCTTGAAGACTTACGTCCTGGCGGCGTGGAGCGCTCGCGCCTTCTGGCGATTGGTGATGGTGTACACACCGATATTGC
This sequence comes from Hyphomicrobium sp., assembly GCA_030609245.1. Classification (GTDB taxonomy): domain Bacteria; phylum Pseudomonadota; class Alphaproteobacteria; order Rhizobiales; family Hyphomicrobiaceae; genus Hyphomicrobium_A. Next base: position 7,394 of record JAUWCP010000062.1, on the reverse strand, counting down.
GGGAGCCGCAGCGGCCGGCGTGCGCTCCGTTTTCATCGCCAGTGGCGTGCACGTGACCAGCGATCTCGACGCGGCCGCCCTGGACAATCTCTTCCCGCCTGGGGGCGCGCGACCCATCGCGGCGATGGCCCGGCTCGCCTGGTAACGCAGCAGCACAGCTATCGTGCTTGACGGTGCGCGGTCGCAGGCCGATCTATTTTAAATGCCATCCAAGGACACAAACCCTTCGTCGCAAGGTTTGCGCGCCAACGAGAGCGCCCCTGACGACGTCCAAGCGCCAGGCTCCAACAAGTCGGGGCCGGACGTTGTGGCGGCATATCTCGAGACCCTGCCCACTTCTCCCGGCGTCTATCGCATGCTCGATCGCGAGGGCAACGTCATCTACGTCGGCAAGGCGCGCAATCTCAAAGCGCGTGTCTCCAACTACGCGCGACTTGCCGGCCACACAAACCGCATCGCTCGCATGATCTCGGCGACAGCCGACATGGAGTTTATCACCGTGCGCACCGAGGCCGAGGCGCTCCTTCTGGAGGCCAACCTCATTAAACGCTTTCGTCCACGCTTCAACGTGCTGCTGCGTGACGACAAATCGTTTCCCTACATCCTCATAGCGCGCGATACGCAAGCACCGCAGATCATGAAGCACCGCGGCGCGCGCAACCGCAAAGGCGATTACTTTGGTCCCTTTGCGTCGGCAGGTGCCGTCGACCGCACGATCAACATGTTGCAGCGCGCATTCCTTTTGCGCTCTTGTTCCGACAGCGTTTATGAGAGCCGTACGCGCCCCTGCTTGCTTCATCAGATCAAACGCTGCGCGGCGCCGTGCACGGGCGAGATTTCCATTGAGGACTACAACAAGTTGGTCGACGAGGCGGTGCGCTTCCTGCGCGGCGAAAGCCAGAATGTGCGCCGCATGTACCAGCAGCTGATGGAAGATGCTGCTGCGGAGCTCGAGTACGAACGGGCGGCCAAGTACCGCAACCGTCTATGGGCTTTGGCGCACGTCACCGCCGACCAGTCGATCAATCCGGAAGGCATAGAGGAAGCGGATGTCTTTGCCGCGACGCAGGAAGGCGGGCAAAACTGCGTGGAAGTGTTCTTTTTCCGCACGGGTCAGAACTGGGGCAACCGCGCGTACTTTCCTAGAGCCGACCGTTCTGTGCCTGTTGAGGAGGTATTGGACAGTTTTATCGCTCAGTTCTACGACGACAAACCCGTGCCGCGGCTGATCCTGCTCTCGCACGATGTGCCAAACCGTGCGGTTCTGGTCGAGGCACTCTCTACCAAGACCGAGCGCAAGGTCGAGATCCGTGTGCCGCAGCGCGGTACTAAGACGGGTCTTGTCGAGCATGCGCTCGTCAATGCGCGCGAGGCGTTGGGGCGCAAGCTGGCGGAAGGGACCTCGCAACGCCGATTGCTAGAGGGCGTCGCCGAGCGGTTCGGGTTGTCGGCCATGCCGCGCCGTATCGAAGTGTTCGACAACAGCCACATCCAGGGCGCGAATGCCGTCGGAGCAATGGTCGTCGCGGGTGCGGAGGGCTTTGTCAAAGGTCAATACCGCAAGTTCAACATCAAATCGTCGACACTGACGCCAGGAGACGACTACGCCATGATGCGCGAGGTGCTGACGCGACGCTTCCAGCGTCTCGTGTCGGAAGCAGGCGATGCAGGTTCGCCTCCGCCCGAGGAAGATAGCGCAGAAGACACATTCCCCGACCGTCCCGATCTTGTGCTGATCGACGGTGGCGCCGGCCAGTTCTCCGTTGCCCGCGAGGTACTAGCGGACCTCGGGCTGCACGAGATTTGCATAATTGGCGTTGCCAAAGGGCCCGAGCGCGATGCCGGCCGTGAGCATTTCCACATCGCCGGCCATAAGAAGCCCCTGATGCTGGAGCCGCGCGATCCGGTCTTGTACTTCGTGCAGCGCCTGCGCGATGAAGTGCACCGGTTTGCGATCGGCGCGCACCGCGCTAAGCGAGCAAAGGCGCTGAGCGCCAATCCACTGGACGAGATTGGCGGCATCGGCCCACTCCGCAGGCGCGCACTGCTCAAGCACTTCGGCTCGGCGAAGGCTGTATCACGAGCCGGCGTGGAGGATCTCAAAGTTGTCGACGGGATTTCTGCTGAAATGGCGCAGAAGATCTACGACTTTTTCCATGAGCGGGAGGGGTAGGTATGGGCAACACCCGACCAATGGGGCCGAGATCTCTCGGCCCCACGCGACTCGAACACGGAGTGTGCGGTCTTCCCCTACCGCCTTAGATAGGCGGTGTCGCTGCCGGGGACTCGGCTATCGGTTGGAGCCAATAGGTCCAAAGGACAAAGAAGACAGCGAAGAAAACAGCCGTCAGAATTGCTCCAAACAGCTTGTTTCCAAACGAGATAGCGTTGCCCACCAGAGCGGCGAGAAACGCGATGACGGCATAACGGGCGACCGGTCCCCAGTCGACGGTTGCCAAGTCGAAGGGCAAACCTTCCATGCGCACGACCCCCCTTTAGAGCCCGTTGATGTTGGGCTGTTGCTGAACTCTGCACTGTCATTTTCCGCCAACAGGACCGCATATGCAAGGCCGCGTGGCGTTGGCACGGTTTGGAACAGTGTCTTTTGGAGAACAGATGACAGAAGCTGATGAGATTATAGTGGTAGCTCCGCATCTTATCAGGCGTGAAGGGCCCGCTTCATCGTTCTTTAAGTACAATGCGAGCCTATTTCTGCCGTGCTCGTCTCTTAAATTTGGTTGTTCCTGCAGCGCACATGGGCGGGCGCCGAGCGGACCTCGATGCTTTGCAGAGGCGAAAGACAAGTATGGCGGCTCCAGACAAAGGGCTCTCCGGAATTTCGATTTGGCTCTCGCTGGCGCTCCTAGTCGGCATCGTCGTGTTGCCATTCCTGCCAGGCGATGACGCCAAGCAACCGGCGCCGGGGGGGCAAACAGCGCCGATCGGTTCAGTGTCGGGCGCCACGAACAGTTCCGATGCGACCGCATCCCGGGGGGATGGCGAAGATACTGCGACCGGCGAAATGGTCGAGGAAGCCTGGACGCAAGCGGAGCTGACGGGTGGCCTACGCGAATGCTTACGGCTGCTGGCGCCAATCGCTGTCGACGTCAATCTTGCTGAGCCAATCAAGAAAGGTGCATGTGGGTCGCCTGCCCCGCTGGAGGTGCGCGGCTTGGGTGGTGACAAGAAGGTGACGTTCCGCCCCGCGCCTACCATGAATTGCCGGCTCGCCGCTGGTCTTTCGGACTGGGTGGAGACGGTTCTTCAACCTGCTGCACGCGAGGAGCTTGGCTCGCCTGTGACGCGGATCGTGGGAGCCTCGTCTTATTCGTGCCGTAACATCTACAACAACCCAGAGCTTTCACTGAGCGAGCATGCGACGGGCAATGCGATCGACATCGTCGGCTTTGTCACGGCGGATGGGCGCACCGTTAAAGTGTTGACCCACTGGGGGCCGACCCGGCGCGACATCGCAAAAGCTAAGAAGGTGCACGAGGCTGCCAAGGCAGCAGCAGCTAAGGCAGCAGCAGCTAAGGCAGCGGCGGCCAAGAAAAAGAAATATAAAACAGGCGAGAGGGCGACGATACACAAGGCGAGACTCAAGGTAGAGAACGCGCCAGTCGCGCCAAAATCAGGCGAGAAGGCGTTGCTCGCCCCTGCCAAGACCAAAGAGGCGGCCTTCTTGAAGCGTTTGCATAAGGGCGCCTGCAACATATTCGGGACCGCGCTCGGGCCCGAATTAAACGAGCCCCACCGCAACCATTTTCACTTCGATATGAAGCAGCGGCGCCGGCGCTCGGTCTGCCGCTAGGCCCTCCCCGGGCTGATGTCACAAAGCCGCAATAAAAGACGTATTCGGCTTAAAGCGCCCTGCATGATAAAGGCGCACCATTGACGCGGCATCGGCCTGGTGGTGTACCAGAGGACTGATGGACCAAGCCACATCTCGATCCATGCCGATGAGCCTGCCGAACGTGCTGACGTACGGGCGCATCGTTGCCGTTCCGGCCCTCGTCGCTTGCCTGTTTTTCTTGAAAGGCGACGTTGCACGCTGGTCGGCTTTCGCTCTGTTCGTGCTCGCCGGCCTCACGGATTGGCTTGACGGCTATTTGGCTCGCGCGTGGGAGCAGCAGTCGACGCTCGGGCGTATGCTCGACCCCATCGCCGACAAGCTCCTTGTCGGCGCTGTGCTGTTGATGCTCGTTTACGACAACACGATATCGGGTTGGTCGATCTGGGCAGCGATCATCATCCTGCTGCGTGAGATCCTCGTCTCTGGGCTGCGGGAATTCCTCGCCGAGCTCAACGTCAAGATTCACGTCTCCCAGCTCGCGAAGTGGAAAACGGCGATGCAGATGATTGCGCTTGGCGCGCTGCTCGTCGGTCCGGCTGCAGAAAAAATCGTGCCTGGCATCATGGCCGGCGGCCTAGTACTGTTGTGGATCGCAGCGCTGTTGACGCTGTGGACCGGCTACGACTATCTGAAGGCGGGTGTCGTCCACGCCATCGAGCGTTGAGATTCTATGAGCAGTGCACATCCTAGAAAAGTAAAGCTGCTCTATTTCGCCTGGGTACGCGAGAAGATTGGCCGTGCTTCGGAAGAGGTCGCGTTGCCTGACAACGTGGCTACCGTTGCCGATCTCGTTACGTGGCTGAAAACGAGAGGTCCGGAGTTCGGCGAAGCATTCGCGCGCGCCGACGTCGTTCGCGCCGCGGTTGACAAGACGCATGTCAAGTCGGACGCACGCATTGCCGAAGCCCAAGAGATCGCTTTTTTCCCCCCTGTCACCGGCGGGTAGGCCGATGGGCGTCAAAGTTCAAAGAGAAGATTTCGACGTCGCTTCCGAAGTTGATGCGCTGGCTTCGGGACGCACAGACATCGGCGCGATCGTTACGTTCACGGGCCGCGTTCGTGACGACGATAAGGGCCGTCCAATCAAGTCGATGACACTGGAGCACTATCCCGGCATGACGGAAGAGGAGCTATCGCGCATCGAGGCGGATGCCAATGCGCGCTGGCCCTTGCAAGCGAGCCTCATCATCCATCGCACGGGAGAGCTTTCTCCAGGCGACAACATCGTTCTTGTCGTCACCGCCTCGGCGCACCGGCAAGCCGCTTTGGAGGCAGCAGGCTTTCTGATGGATTATCTCAAGACCCGCGCGCCCTTTTGGAAAAAGGAGACGGGCCCAGCGGGTGAGAGCAGCTGGGTCGAAGCGCGCGAAAATGACGAAACTGCGGCCACGCGCTGGCGCTCAACGTGAACACCATGAAGCCGAACGGCGCGATGCTTGCCCATGCATCGCAAACCGGGCGTTAGGGGATCGTTAACGGTTAGGGTTCAATAACCCTAACAAAGCCCGAAGGTGACCAGGAAAACGCCATCATCTCGGGTCACCTATGAACGTCACAAACCTAGACTTGTTTTGCGTAGACGGGGGTCGGACGTCATGGTTCATAGCCAGCCGCGACTTTGGAGTCGCGGGATCATTATCGCGCTCGCCTTAGCGTTTGCGCACGCGCCTCTTCAGGCTCAAACGCGTGTTTCGGCAACGTCGGCGCAAGAGCAGGCCCGCTTACAGGAGCGGGCCGGCAGCAGGCTGCAAGGCAACCAACTGCGCACGCGCTTTGTCGTTGGGCTGCCAAAGCGTGCTGAGTACGACGTTTTCTCCCTCAACAATCCGAACCGTGTGATCGTCGAGCTTGGCGAGACCAGGCTGCGATTGCCGGCACAGCCCAAGGGCAAGGCCGTCGGTCTGATCAAGGGTTTTCGCGCCGGACTTTCTGCCAAAGATAGGTCTCGTATCGTAATTGACGTGACCGAGCCTGTGGTAGTCGCCAGCGCCAAGATGGAGAAGGTCGAGGGCGGCAAAGGGCAAATCCTGGCGATCGAGATCGTCCGCGTTGGCGGTGTCACGAAAAACGAACGCAAGAAGCCCTTTCCGAAGCCAACGTACTCACTCGGCGCAATCGGGCTTCAGCCGCCGCTGCCACGGCCGGCCGTGCATCCTGATGTGCGGGCGGAAAAAGCGTTTAAGCCCATTATCGTCATCGATCCTGGTCACGGTGGCCACGATTCCGGCGCCAAGAAGAACGGCGCCGTGGAGAAGGAAATCACCTTAGCGTTCGGAAAACTGCTGGCTGAGAAGCTCAAGGCCACCGGTCGCTATAAGGTTCTGATGACGCGTGGCACGGATATATTCGTCCCGTTGGGCGATCGCGTCGCATACGGTGAGCGCCACAAGGCCAACCTCTTCATCTCGGTGCATTGTGACTACGCAAATAGGGGAGGTGCCAATGGCGCCACGATCTATTCGTTGCGCGAGTCAGTCGCAAAGAGGTTGCGGCGCTCTGCCAAAGGCAAGACCTCCAAAACTGTCTTGTCGACGGCCGAGGTCGAGACTGTAAAGAAAGCGAGCGGTGACGTTGATCTGGTGAAGGATATTCTCGCCGATCTTGCCAAGCGTGAGGTTGAAGTCACACGAGACCGGACCAGCGTTCTTGCCCGCTCGGTCATCGCCATGATGGGCGCAAGCACCAAAATGCGCAGTGATCCCGACAAACAGGCCTCGTTCCGCGTCCTAAAGACGGCTCAGTTTCCGTCGATCTTGATTGAGCTCGCCTACGTCACGAACAAAAAAGACGCACAAAACCTTCAATCCAAATCCTGGCGCGATAAGGTTTCGGCGTCGATCTTGACCGCAGTGGATGGTTACTTCTCCAATCGGCTGGCCCAGTTGCCCATGTGACCCGTGTGGCCGGCCACGCCAATAGAAAAAGGCCGGTCCCTGAAAAGGACCGGCCTCAATTTTGTGGTCAGCTTGGGTCGCACTCCCGCGCCAACTGGTGCCCCGTTAAGCAATACTCGGAGGATGCATCGGTTTTTGGCGCAAGAGCAGGATCAGTATTAACCATTGCAGATCGAGCCGAAGCGATTGTGCGAAGTGACGACTCTTAGACGCGGCAGTGTGGAACTCTTCTCGATGAAGACGCTTCAGCATTGGCCACTCCATCTTCTAGTGTGTGCCGCATCCGAGGCCAGTAGGCCGAGCCGCATTCGCGCTCAAAACGACGCACCATCGCGCTGGCCGAGGCAGCCTTTGCGCACTGGACGTAGTGAGTGGAGAATGCAGTTGGATGCAGTGATATTGGATAGGGTTCGGCGGGATCGGAAGTGTAATCTCGTCGAACGCTCCCTCGGGCGGGTCTATCCGTGTCCGCCGCGCGTTCGACCAGCCAAAACCGCCAGTCGTGATGTCGTTCTGGCTCAGAGACCCTGCAGCACTGATATTGATGGTTACGGTCTTGGAAGCTAAGGAAATACTTGTGGATTTGATAAAGATAGGAGCAAAAGGCTATATCACGAAACCTTTTTCGAAAGAGGAAATAGCAGAAA
>JAUWCP010000249.1 GCA_030609245.1 Hyphomicrobium sp. | reverse complement strand
GGTGAGTGACTCTGATGCGACCTCGTTGGCAAGGCGGCGCCAACCCTTGAGGCGGAAGCGAGCAAAAAAGCTCGTGCCGGCGTTCCAATAATCTTGGACCGACGCCCAGGACTCGGCCAGCGTCGAATCGATCCTGGAATCGAGTCCCATCCAATCGATGTACGGCCGGCGGTTGCCAGGCTTGAAGAACCAGTCCTGCACGGTCAATTGCCCAGTTTTCGTTGCCCGGCTTAGGGGATGCGGAGATCACGACTCGGATGTTATGCGGTTTATAGCGTCCTGTACCTGCTGGCGACGGCCCAGTTAAGGCGGCTCATGACGCACGCCCTGTTAATGCAGACGAGCCAGGGATTGTCTGCAACAAATAGTGGGTGTCCGTGCCCGGCTTATCAATACTTATCCCCGGCCAACCCTCCGCCGATATACTGAAATATTTTTTTGGATATACAGTATATATTGACAGAAATATTGATGACGCAAATAATTACTATTGACAGCGTGACGGTTCTCCGGTAAGTTTGCTGTATAAACCAGCAATTGTACGAGGGCGCGGCCAACACGGCCCAACGCCCTTTTTTGTTTTCCCAAAAACAACCTGAAGACGATGAAACGGCATGGCGCTCGACGACGCAGCGGTGGCCGAGATCCAGCGCCTCTATGCCGACACCAAAGTAACGGTCGCACAGATCGGCGAGCAGTTCGGCGTTTCGCCCTCAGCGGTATGCAAGCTGGCACGCAAACGCGGCTGGCCCACACGCTGGGAGCTGATGGGCCGCTCACCGCGCAGAGGCCAACCATCGACACCAAAGGCGCGGGCGGTGCTCGCACACCGGCTGTGCGATGCGATCACTAAGAAGTTGGACCAGATGGAGAAGGGCATGGAGAGCGGAGCGCTCTACTCATCAGACTATGAGCGCGACGCCAAGTCGGTGGGATCGATGATCAGCGGCATGGAGAAGGTGGCGAGGCCGGTGAGCAAATCGTGCGAACAGTGCAGGCGTTCGGTGGACTGGTCGGTACGATCTTGACCATTTGCGGACGCCTTCGCGCGAGCCAGCCTCTGGAACAGCGCAGCATGATGATCAAGCTTTGAAAGCGTGCGCGAGCATTCATGGGCAGTTCAGCAGGCGGCCGCTAGCGTGTCGCAGAATTTTCGACTGAGGCCTCTATGCTGCGAATTGCTGCCACATTTTTGCTTCTCATCAGTGCCTTCGCGACGGATCGCGCGGGCGCCGGCAATTGTTATGCAGACTGGTCGGTGGCGGCGCCGATCGTGAGAAAGGAGGGGCTGACGACTGTCGAGTCGCTTTGGAAACTGGCGCAATCCAAGATCTTCGGGCAGATCGTGAAGACGACACTGTGTAAGGAAAAGAGCAGGTTCGTCTACCGTCTTGTGGTGCGCAATCCCAACGGGCGGCTCGTGAATAAAAAGGTTGACGCGCGGCAGCCCTTCAAGCGCTAGGATCATGGGACGAGGCCCGCTATAGTCGGACCTGTTGCGGGAGCAGGGAGCATTGCGAGAGCAAACGTGCGTGTGCTTGTCGTAGAAGATGACAAAGACCTGAAGCGCCAGCTCGTGGCAGCGCTATCCGACTCCGGCTACGCGGTCGACAGCGCGGGCGACGGGGAGGAGGGGTATTTTCTTGGCGATACCGAGCCCTATGACGTCGTGATCCTCGATCTCGGGCTGCCGAAGATGGACGGCATCTCCATCCTCGAGCAGTGGCGGCGCTCCGATCGCAAGATGCCAGTTATCATTCTCACCGCGCGGGATCGTTGGAGCGACAAGGTGGCCGGCATGGACGCCGGCGCTGACGATTATCTTGCTAAGCCGTTTCATATGGAGGAGCTTCTGGCGCGTGTGCGCGCACAGGTGCGGCGCGCCTCCGGCCATGCCAAGAGCGAGATCGAGTGTGGGCCACTAATGCTCGACACGAGGACGGCGCGGGTGACGTGCGAAGGCCAACAGATCAAGCTCACCTCACACGAGTACCGGCTGCTCGCCTACCTGATGCACCACAACGGCCGTGTCGTGTCGCGCACCGAGCTTGTGGAGCACCTCTACGAACAGGACTTCGATCGTGACTCCAACACGATTGAGGTGTTCATCGGCCGGCTGCGCAAGAAAATTCCCGTTGATCTGATCCAAACGGTACGCGGGCTGGGCTATCGCCTGAGCGATGAACCTGAGCAGGGCTGATGCCCATGCGGTTTAATTCCCTCGCGTTCCGATTGTTTGCTACCGCCGCAGCCTGGACTCTCGTGGTGCTGCCGCTGGCGGGGCTCATCATCTACGGGCTTTACCGCGACGACGTGCAGGCAAGCTTCGACGGCCAACTGCGAAAGCTCGTCAACGCCATCACCGTTGACAGCATGAGCCCAGGTTCCGTGCCTGAGGCGCCAGCGAATCTTTACGAGCCGCTGTTTGAGGTGACGCACTCAGGCTGGTACTGGCAGATCACGCCGCTTGATGAGCCTGAAGCGCACAAGCTCGTCTCTCCCTCGCTTGCCACTGCCTCTCTTCCCTCCCCGGCTGCCAAGAACGTTGCGCCCGATCCCTCCGGCGCGCGATGGATGGACGTGATGGGCCCGAAGGGCGAGCCTTTGCGCGTGGTGGAGGTGATCGATACGCTTGGGCATGAGCCCGACAAGCCGCGGTATTCCATTGTCGTCGCGGGACCGCTCGATTGGCTGGAACACCTTGTCTCCAACTTTCGCAACCGGTTGACCACGGCACTGGCGCTGGCCGGAATTGGTCTCGTCGCTGTGACGCTGTTCCAGGTACGGTTCGGCCTCCTCCCGCTGCGCCGGATCGAACGCGGCTTGGCAAATATTCGCTCAGGTGACGCCAATACGCTGCAAGGCGAATTGCCCGCCGAAATCGAGCCGCTGCAGTTCGAGCTCAACGAGCTCATTCGGTCCAACCAGGAGATCGTTGATCGCGCCCGCCGGCACGTGGGTAATCTGGCACATGCTTTGAAGACACCGCTTGCCGTCATCACGAATGAGGCGCGCGAAGAAAAAGGCGGCTTCGGTGCCAAGGTGGCCAAGCAGGCGCAGATCATGAGTGACAACGTAAGCCACTACCTTGATCGCGCACGCATGGCGGCGCGGGTCAATGTGATCGGCCGGGTGACGCCCGTGGCGCCCGTTATCGGGCCGCTGGTGCGTACGTTGCAGCGCATCCATCACGAAAAGAATGTGGAAATCTCCTCAGAATGTCCGCCGGATGCGTGCTTCCGGGGTGAGCGGCAGGACTTGGAAGAGATGCTCGGTAATTTGCTCGATAATGCGTGCAAGTGGGCGCGTAGAAATGTCGATCTTAGCGTAGAGGTGCCATCTGACTCTGGTCCCGTGCACCGGAGACGATTAACGATTACGGTTTCCGACGATGGCCCAGGGGTTTCGGAGGAGCAGCGCGCCACCATCGCGAAACGCGGTATGCGCCTCGACGAGACAAAGCCGGGCTCGGGCCTTGGGCTTTCGATCGTTACGGATTTGGCGCAGTCCTATGGCGGGACATGCGAATTGGGGCGTGGGCCGAAGGGGGGACTTTCCGTTTGCCTCCAG
>JAUWCP010000119.1 GCA_030609245.1 Hyphomicrobium sp. | reverse complement strand
CCCTCGCCCTTGTAGATGTCGAAATGCCCGATGGGCAATTTCACGAGCCGGGCCTTGTCACCGACGCGCGTGGCGACAGCTTCGGCCGCCCGCGTTGAGGTCACGCTATCCTTTAGGCAAATGACGATGAGCGAGGGGCACGTGACCGCCTTCGCATAGGACATGGGCCGGTAAAAGGGGAAGATCAAGAATAGGCGCGCGGCGACCTCATTGCGCCACCGTGGCTGAGTGAGTGCGGTGTAGCCTTCGTAGGCGTCCTCGCTCGCTATGCCCGCAAGCTCGCCTGGCAGTGCTACCAGCGGCACGTATTTGGGACCTATGCCGAAAAGCGCACGCGCCGCATCATTGATCGCTGCCAATCCAAGCCGCATGAAGTTTCCCAGCCCGGACGTCCGCAGTGCCATCCGCGTGCTTGCGCCGCCGTCCATCATTGGGCATTGCGCCGAGATCGCGGCGATGCGGTGGTCCTTGGCCGCGGCGATAACGACATGCCCTCCGGACAGCGAAGTTCCCCACAGCGCGATGCGCCGCGGATCGATGCCGTCCCACCAGCGCGCAAGCGCAATTGCGGCGGTCCAGTCCTGAATCTGGCGGCGGATCGAAATAAGCTGGCGCGGCTCCCCGTTGCTGTCACCCTGGTGCCGGTAGTCAAACACCAGGACGAAGAACCCAGCTTCGCAAAACCGCTGAGCGTAGGGTTCAAGAGCGTCGCCGCGGGTGCCGCCCAGGCCATGCGCCATCACGATGCAGGGGGCAGGCCTTGTGATAGATGTATCGGGCTCATAGAGCCAAGCCCGGCAGGTCACGCCCCGGCTCTTGAACTCAACGTCGCGGCGCGTCACCGACATCGTTCCTCCCCTCTGTGAAAAGCCACATGCCGGTAGCCTGTGTCATCTCGCCAAACGTATGGCTTCAATTGCCGCGCCCTTATGCGTCCTCTGGGACTTGTTTTGCCTCGCCCAAATCAAGCGCCGCGCGCAGCAGCATACGATCGGCATTCTTGGGTGCGATCAGCGAGAGGCCGATCGGGCATCCATCGACAACTGCCAGAGGAATGGAAATCTCCGGTAGGCCGAGCATAGGGGAGATGCACGAGAGTCGGATCGTGTTCTCGCGCTGAGCCGCGGCAGCCCTTTCATTGAGACCTATCTTGGGTGCGATTGTCGGTGCGGTGGGCAGCATAAAGACGGCGTCGCTGCCAAGCAAAGCGGCTGCCTTGTCCTGTATGTCTGCGCGAAACACCCAGGCCCGCCTCGTATCGGCGTTGGCCGCACGCTTGGCTGCGGCGAAACGCTGGGCCACCTGGGGACCGAAATGGGGATGAACCTGCTCGATCCAAGAACCGTACGTGGCCCAAATCTCTGGCGGGCGCAGCACGTTGAACGCTGCGAGCCAATCGGCAAAGCCCTCGTTGCTGAGTGATACCCGTTCGATTGGCGCGATCGACCTGGAGATCTGGCGAACCGCCGCTTCGAGGGCCGGCCGCGCGTCAGCCTCAGCAAGATCGAAAGCCTCTTCAAGAAGCAGAATGCGCCGAATTGATTTCACGTCTTCAGTGCCGGCACCGAGGATGACATCGCCGACGCGACTAAGAACCTTGGCGTCGCGTGCCACCCATCCGACGGTGTCGAAACTGCGAGAGAGCGGCAGGACACCCTCGAGGGATATGCGTCCGTGTGACGGGCGCAGCCCGTAAAGGCCGCAGTAGCTGGCGGGAATGCGGATGGAGCCCGCAGTGTCTGTTCCAAGTGCGAAGTCGACGAGGCCGCCGGCGGTGGCCGAGGCCGAGCCGCTCGATGAGCCGCCGGGAACGCGGCCGGGGGCAGCGGTATTTATGGGCGTCCCGTAATGAGCGTTCTCGCCGAGCAGGCTGAACGCTAGCTCGTCGGCGATGGTGATGCCGGTCAAATGCGCTCCAGCGTCCAGGCACATTTCTATCACGGGCGCCGTTTGCTGCGCGGGTTCGTGTGTGGCCAGCCAGTCAGGATTGCCGCCTCCGGTGACGAGCCCGGCGATGTCGAATACATCCTTCACCGCAAACGTCATGCCGGACAACGGGCCGTCTTTGGCGGCCTCGTTGCGCGTGTCCACGCGTAGGCGGAAAGCGCCAAGATCGTCGCTCATGGTCGTGTATTGCCCTGCTATCGCTTGCATTTCCGGCACGCCTCGGCGATCAGTTGCGGATGGCGGCCCGCGCGGCTGCCATCTGCAAGCTTCGCGTTGAGGTTTCCACTCTACCTGTGAACTGGGCGCACGGCGGCGACGATGTTCGTCTGGACGATCCCCTCCACCGGCGAAATTTTCTCCAAGATCGCCTGGCTCGCGTTGTCGTAGCTGTTGCAGTTGAGCTGCGCGACGATCTTCTGTTCCGACAACACCACGACGTTGGCGAACTTGCAGTTGGCAAGTTCGACCCCCTTCAACGTATCCACGATCTCAGTCGGATTGGCCGCTCTCAGCAATTCGATAAAGAGATAGACATTGACCATCTGCCTCACTCCGTTTTGAGTCTTAGTGAGCCGGCAAGATTTGAGTACGCACACACCGCGCCGAAGGCCTCACGCTGGCGCGATGCCCGGACGGCTTTGGTGCGAGCATGATCGTTCCGGGGACAATACCCTTAATAGGAACCTGTCTGAACGGCGCCTAGGCGTTGGTAGCGGCCTTGGCCACGCGTGCCACGCCGGCCTGCTTCTTCAGCCGCCTGCGCACGGCGGCCGTATTGCCCTGGATGCGCGTCACCTTGGCGCGGGGAATGGCCCGGCGCCTTTTCTTCTTCAGAGTCTCGACGTGGCGATGGGTGCGCTTGTTCATAGGGTTCTACCAAAATCTAGAGGGTCAAAGGCCGCGCGAAGGCCATGTGTGTCGGCCTCCTCTAGGTGATCCGGCCCTAAGAAGCAAGAGATTCAAGGGGAGGGGCCTCGTGGTGTACAGCGAGAACCTCGATCGCGGCTATACGACCTATGCTGTTGCGAGGAGGTCCGTCGATCGTGTCAGTGCCCCGTCAGCCAGGCGACCCCTAAGAAGCTTGGTGCGATGACGCCTCCCGCCCATAGGAAGGCGGATGTGACGTTGGCAATCTGAAACGGAATTTGGCGCATGGCAGCCATGCCGGCGATCACGGGAATGACCGCACGGATTGGTCCGAAAAAGTGGCCGAGGAAGACGGCAAAGGCGCCGTACTTCTCAAAGAATTCCCGGCCGCGTCGCATCATTTCGGGATAGTCGCGAAACGGCCAGTAACCGTTGATCGAGTCGTTGAAGTAGAGCCCGATCCAGTAGGATATCGCATAGCCGAGCGAACCGCCGAAGCCTGCCGCAATAACGACGGGCCAAATATCGATTGCGCTCGCCCCCAATAAGCCGCCGATGGCCACCAGGATCACTGTCGAAGGCAAGATCAAGGAGATGAACGCGAGACTTTCTCCGAACGCAAGCGCAAATGCCACGGGCGCGGCCCAAGCTTGATTGGCTTGAACGAACGCAACGACCGCATCAGCGATTTCTTGTAACGACATTCTTTATGGCTTTCTCGTCGCGGGTGCAGGACGTTCACTCAGGGAATACGAAGGCCGGCCAATGTTGGACCGAGCAGACCGGGATGGGAAGCGCCATATGCACAATGGGTATAGGGAGCGAGCACGATCTAGGATTTACAGCGCCGCTGCATCTCTTTGGCAAGTTCTCGCGACACCTCGCTTGCCAGTATGACGCCGCGTGAAATTTGTGCCGTTGTCAGCTTTGCGCCTGCAGGCCCGCGCAGCACGGCGGGTGCATTGTCGGCTTCGCGCCGGCCGTGGGCGAGCTCATCACACGTAAGCTCTTTCTTCTTCTTCTTGAGAGCGAATAGCCGTACGCCTGAAGCGTACGCCTCTGGTGGGGGAGTCTGCTTGACCCAGGCGCGGCTCGTGTCGTTCTCTAGATAGCGCAGCGTGGCCTGCCGGCGTTTGATGCATTCGGCCGAATCATCCACGCACGTCATGCCCGCATAGGGGCGGCCAGCGGAAACGTTTGGGCCTGCGCAGCCCAATGGCGCGATAACCGGCAGCAGCAGCGCTAGGATCAGCACGCGCCAGCCTCGATCGTCGCCAAAAATCATCATAACTCCCTTGTCTGCCCGTGGCATGAGCCCGTAGAAGGCCAGGATGGCAGCGTCAAGGCAACCGGCGCAGGCCTCCGGCAGCAACAATTGTGGAGACCACAATGGCGCACGCAGTCCGTATCCATGAATATGGGGGTCCAGAAGCTTTGAGCTGGGGCGTCGTTGAGGTCGGCGATCCAGGCCCTGGAGAAGCGCGCATTCGTCAAACGGCGATTGGACTCAACTACATCGATGTCTACCACCGCACGGGCCTATACAAGCTAGCAGACCTGCCGGCGATCATTGGCATGGAGGGGGCAGGTGTCGTTGAAGCGCTGGGTAATGGCGTGAGCGACCTCAAGATCGGTGATCGCGTCGCGTACGCCGGCGTGCTGGGAGGCTACGCGGTCGAACGTCTTATTCCCGCTGATAGGCTCGTCAAGATTCCCAGCACAATTGACGACGCCACGGCCGCCGCCATGATGCTGCAGGGTATGACCGTGCGTTATCTGTTGCGCGAAACGTATCCCTGCACGGCGGAAACGGTTCTGTTGTTCCATGCTGCGGCCGGCGGTGTTGGCCTCATTGCTTGTCAATGGGCCAAGGCAATTGGCGCGACCATGATTGGAACTGTTGGCTCCGATGAGAAGGCACAGCTTGCCAAGGAGAACGGCTGCCGCCACGTCATCAACTACCGAACGGAGGATTTTGTTGGGCGCGTTCGCGAGATCACCGGTGGCGAAGGCTGCAACGTCGTTTACGATTCAATAGGCAAGGACACGTTCCCGGCTTCGCTCGATTGCCTCAAGCCTAAGGGGATGTGGGTAAGCTTTGGAAATGCCTCAGGGCCGGTGCCGCCATTCGATATGGGTCTTCTCTCGCTGAAGGGCTCGCTCTTTGCCACGCGCCCCTTGTTGATGACCTATACGGCACGCCGCGCCGACCTGCTCGCCAATGCAGGCGAGCTCTTTGATATGGTCGCCAAGGGTGCGATTAAGATTCCCGTAAGCCGTACCTATGCGTTGAAAGAGGTAGGGCAAGCTCATCGCGATTTGGAAGCGCGCAAGACGACCGGGTCGATTGTGCTGCTGCCATGAGCCCAATGGCGGAAGGGTGCACCCAGATTTTTTCTCGGTATGGTTATCGCGCGGTAAGCACGATTGTGAAGGCGAGGTTGCGCGTTGCACAGATGCGAACCGAATGCACCACTTTGGGGCGCATGTGTTAGGCGTCTTTTACTTCGGCTAACGAATTCGCCTGTAATTTTTACCTCCGCCGTTTACCAGTTTTCATCTGACGTCTGACATCCTTTCCGCCATGTTTCCCGCCTCAAGCACGGAGCGGGAAAGAAGGGGCGGCAGGGGCACTACGCAATCGCCGCTTCAAGGTGCAACTCAGGTGCAGGTGTATTGCGTTATGGCACGGCTTGAACTTTTTTCGCATAGCACTCTCGAGGGTGTGGCCTCGGGGGACGGGGCGGACGCCCTCTATCAACTTGGACTCATGTATTGTGTGGGCCGCGATGTGGAGCTTGATCTCGTCGAGGCCCACAAGTGGTTCAATCTCGCAGCCCAGCGCGGCAATGCGGACGCGAAGCGCTACCGGCTCGAGATTGTGCACGAAATGACGAAGATCCAGATCGTACGTGCGCAAAGGCTGGCGCGCGAGTGGATCGCCACGCATTAGATAGACCGGCGTCACTTTAGCAGTCGCTGAAGAACGAGCTCAGGCAAGTCCACGTCTTCTTTGCGGCGTTGCCCACCGCATCCCCGGCCTTTTTGAGGTTCTTTCCGGTTCCCTTCGCCATATCCACGACGGTTTTGGGCGGCCCTTCCGGGGCCGGCTCGGCACTTTCGATTGCGTTTTCAGGTGGAGGTTCCTGATCCGAAGGCCGGCCTTGCGCCTCCTCACCAACGGGAGCTTGGATCGTTTCAAACGGCGGTGCGAAAGCCTCGTCAGGGACATTCGGGCCATCTGGGAGCATCACCGTCATTGGCACGCCGCTGCAGGGTCCTGACGATGTTCGATCGACGCTGCAACTTGCATGCTGGCCGCTTTTCGCCAGCTCCTTGATGCACAGAAGTTGTCCGCGGGCATTGCGCGCCGCAGGCGCTACGTCTCCGCCTATGATGCAGCGATAAAGGGCATCGGGACCAGTGCAGGTGACGCAGTATTCCTGGGCGGACGCATTCGGCGCGAATACGCAGATCATGAGGATTGCAAAACTAAAGCCGATCGATCTTGGCATTCGGCTGCTCCCCACTTGGCGCAGGCTGTCGACTTAGTATGACGCCGAAGTTGTAACGATGCGAGCCTCTGGCCCGCTCGTCAAGAGGCCGGAAAAGCCGCAACGACTGTATGGCCCGTCATTGGCTTGCAATCAGCGCACCCCGCATCTATTAGGTGGCTTCGCTCGCTGGAGACGTGGCCGAGAGGCTGAAGGCGGCGGTTTGCTAAACCGTTATACGCTTTAAAGGCGTATCGAGGGTTCGAATCCCTCCGTCTCCGCCAGAGCGACATTCGCCATCGTTCGCCTTAGACCGGAAACGCTTCGAAAACAGTTGCAATAGCGAGCGTTATCGTTTGGTCCTTTGGTTGGAGCCCCCAAGGACCCGATGCCGTCGACGTCGATTACGAGGATTATCATTGAGGAGCAGACCCATGTCGAAGCGTCACGCATCCATCAAGCCCGTACATCCTGGAGAGATTGTCCAGGATGTGTTCGAGACATTGAAGGCGGAGAAGGGTTTGACGAAGCCGGCCTTCGCCAAGGCACTCGGCATTTCGCGTCAGACGCTCCACGATATCATGACGTGCAAGCGCTCTGTGACGCCGGAGATGGCTCTGCGTCTTGAAGCGGCCATCGGCAGTGACGCGGAAACGTGGCTTGCGCTACAGATTGACCACGATCTCCACTATGGCCGGGCTGCGTTCAAATCTTCCAAGATCAAGCGGCTCGCCGCCTAAGGCGCACCTAATGTAGCACGTCGCGCAAACCGCCTATGTGGATCAACGGAGCGTGTTGGTGAACTCTACGTCCGAAATGTTGAAGGTTCGGCGTCGACCTTTATTGGGAGTCTGTCTGGCACCGGATGTT
>JAUWCP010000035.1 GCA_030609245.1 Hyphomicrobium sp. | reverse complement strand
GGATCTATGGCGGTTATGCCGGCTATAACTATCAAACAGGGGCGTGGGTGTTTGGCATTGAGGGCACCTACTCCGGTGCCAATGTGCAGGGTGACACAACGCTCCTTGCCGTTCTTAGCGTTGATCGTGAGCTAGATTGGCTTGCAACCATCGAGGGCAGGGTCGGCTATGCCTTTGGAAAATCTATGGTGTATGCGCGCGGTGGTTGGGCCTGGGCTAAGCTGGAAACCAACGTTAGTTTGCTTGGAATCGCAGCTCTTTCTGTTAGCGGTGACTCCACGCACAACGGTTGGACCGCAGGCTTCGGGTTCGAACATGTCATAGGACATTCGGTCATCGCCCGGGTCGAGTACGCTCACGTCGACCTAGATACCGAGAATCATGCGCTGACAGCGGGAGGTCTTCCATTCACCATTCCCGACAACGTCGAGGGTGAGATGGACACCATCCGTCTTGGCGTCAGCATCAAATTTGGCGGGCAATAAATAAGCTGGCCTAAAACGGCGACAAATCACGGACGGACTTGTGATGATCTCACAAGTCCGTCTGTTTTTATGTTCCGCCATGTCGCGCGGGTGTCGCAGTTGCGGAAATGGTTGGCCCTGTCACGCCGCGCGGATTTAGTTCTGCGGCGACGGCCGGATACGCTTCAGAAAATCCCATAGCGGCAGCGCTGCCAGTCCGCCGATAATGCCGCTGGCATAGCTCGGCAGCGTAAACCCAAAGATCGATTGCCAGATAGCGCCCGCCAGATAGCTGACAGCGACCACCACGAGGATGGTGATTGCCAAGCGTTGCCAGAACGGTAGCACCAGTTTCATAGCCGCCTCCATTGCGCCGCCTCGGGCCGGGATGCATCAGACCAGTTATGGCGCGCTTGTCTTCGTTAGCACGACGCGTGCGCCAAACGAGATCAACCGATCATTCAACATTGCATTGATCACAAACCTCCGCGACCGAAAACGGCAATGCCGATCGTTCACTGGCGCGATGAGAGCCGCTATGCTCACCGCGCACAGTTGCTCGGCGCGGGCCGTCTCGCGAACCGGTCGCTCATCCAGCGAACTGCCGCCAGCGCGCTGTCGAAGCCTGCATAGCTGTGCGAAACACCCTTAAGCGCGATCATGTGCACCCGTGTCCCCTGAAGGCACAGGTGATTGGCAAAGCGCCGCGTGATGTCGGGGCGCACGATCTGGTCCGCGGTTCCCTGAGCGATGAAAACAGGCGCGCCGGCCGGAGCCTTGCCCGGAGAGTTGCGCGCCATGATGGACGCCCACGGTTCAACCTTCGTAGGGTTGGCAGCGAGAAAGTGGGTTTCAAGCTGGTTTGTGTCCTGCTCGAGTTTGAGCAAATCGGCGATCGACTGGATGCAGTTGCGCGCAACGCGCTCGAAGGCACGGTGCGTGCCAGGTTTAAGAATACTGTCGAGGGGTATGTCGAAAACTTTGGACCAGGACAGCAGCGCCATAGCGGTGAGCGTCTTGCCAGCCGCGCTCGTGTGATCGGCATCGAACAGCTGGGCGAGGTTCGTCGCCGGTGCGGCGGCAGCGACGCCGACGAGTTCCAGTTCAGGTGCATATTCGGCCGCAAGCTCACCGGTAAAGAGCGCGGCCTGTCCGCCTTGCGAATGGCCCCACACGGCAAAGCGCCGTTGTGCTTTGGCGTCGGGCAGTTCGCGTGCGGCACGCACCGAGTCGAGCACCGAGTGGCCCTCGCTTGCGCCGATGAGATAGGGGTGCATTCCCGGCGTCCCCAGTCCGGGATAGTCGGTGGCCGCGATGACGTAGCCGCGATCGAGCATCTCCCCCAACCCGGCAATCGTGCCCGAAAGATCAGGGAGCAGCGTTGGCGCGCAGCGGTTCACCACGCCCGTGGTGGGATGGGCCCAAGCGATGACGGGGCGGCCGCCGCGGGGAGCCTTTCCTTCGGGAAAAATGATCGCGCCCGAGACGGCGATGGGCTCACCGTTGAGACCGGTGGAACGGTAGAGAATGCGGTACGCCTTGGCGTTCTGTGGCGCGCCACCCACTTGCGGCCATACCCGGATGATTTCGCCGGGTTTGGCGTTGCGGATTTCAGATTCTGAAACGTCCCCCAACGTGATGGGGCCAGCCGAGCTTGCAGCCAGACCGGACATGAAAAACGCTGCTGCTGCGCAAATCGAAAGCCCACATCTAGCACCCAACATCTTGAACCCTTCTCGCTCGGTTGTACCCCGGCGTCCTTATAACATCGCTGGCGCGCGTGGATCGCCAAACGGTCAATGTTTGCGTTGAATTTGCCGGATGTGAGGTCGCGTGAGTGGGGGCTCAGAGCATGGCAGCGGAATGATGCGAAACGTGCCGCTGAGGGGCGTGCCGATCACGATCCGCGGCCAGATAGGTCATCGCCGCCCGCACAACCTGCGGTGCATAGAGAATCGTGCGATGGCCAAAGCCCTCGTATTCTTGCAGCTCAACGTGGTCGCCGAGGTTGGCAATCGCCTCGGCATTGTGGAACGGCACCTCGCGATCGCCGCTCCCGTGAATGACGAGAGTTGGCGCCTTCACCGTCTTCAAGAGGTCGACTGCCGAGAAGGTGCTGACGGGCCGGTGGCCAACGCGTTCCAGGTGGTGCTCGTAGGCGCGTTGCCCAGCGGGTGTCAGACCCAATTGATCGCCGAAGTCGCCAGTAACGTCGCTGAGGCGATTGGGGCAGCCGATGAGAACAAATCGCGAGATGGGGTGCGCGCGCAGCAGCGGCGGGCCGCCTTCAGCGACCAGTAGGGTAACGAACCCGCCGAAGGAATGCGCAACGGCTGCGTTGATCGGCCCAAAGGCTCCACACACGCTCAGCATGGCGCGTGCGCAATCGGCGAGGTTTGTGCGCCGCCCGGGGCTGGCCCCGTGTGCGGGGAAGTCAAACAACACCACACGAAAGCCAGCCCGGCGCAGCGGCTCGATGAAGGCCGTCATAAAGGCCGCTTCGCTCGTCCAGCCGTGAACGAGCATCACGGTGCCGCGGGTCTCTCCGTCCGGCTCAAACTCGTAACATTGCACGACACCGGCCGGTGTTGCGACCTGCTGCCAAGTCGCGTCGCGCAGGTGATAGCGCGCGCGCTGCGTCAGGCGATGATGATCGCGCGTGCGATGCTGGGACTGTTCCGGCGTGCAGAAAATGCGAAAGGCAAGATCGCCGGCCTCAGCGGGCGGCAGATGGCCAAGCTCACGCTGTCCGCGTACCTGGGGGCAGCGGAGCAAGTGTGAGCGTTTCTTGCGTTCGTTTCCAGTCACGGTTTGCGCAGACGCCTACATGCGCGCAGCTGCATTCAGCCGGTGTGTAATCCCATCAAGCTACGCTAAAGGGGCTCTCTCAACGAATAGGCCAAAAGCATAAATTCAACGTGAAGGTAAACTTAACGAATAGATCCGATGGGTGCGGGAGGTCAATTCCAGAACCAGCCCACCACGAGAAGTACGCTACCCACTGCAAGCATAAATAATGCCGCCACGCTGAGCACCTAGGCGATGAAATGTCCAACAACCGTGAACACCGTTCGACGCGCCGTGCGAAGGTGCAGGCTGGGCTTACCGTTCGAATCACGACACGTGTTATGCCTGCTGTCATGAGGGGAACGGCGATTCGCATCATCGGCATCGATCCAGGCCTGCGGCGCACCGGGTGGGGCGTTGTGGAGAGCGACGGCGTGCGTCTTAGCTACGTGGCCAGCGGTCTCATCACATCGACTACGGATGCCGATCTCGCCTACCGTTTGCGCGAACTGTTTGAGGGCATCGTCAGTGTGATCGCGAGCTTCAAGCCGCACGAAGCGGCCGTCGAGGAGACCTTCGTCAACGACAATGCACGTGCGACCTTGAAGCTGGGTCAGGCGCGCGGCATTGCACTATTGGCCCCGGCCATGGGCGGCCTTGCCGTGGCGGAATATCCTCCGAACCTTGTCAAGAAATCGGTGGTGGGTGCCGGTCACGCCGAGAAGCGGCAGATCAAGGCCATGATCGGGCTCCTTTTGCCTAGAGCGCGCGTCGAGAGCGCGGACGAAGCCGACGCTCTGGCCATCGCCATCTGCCATGCCAATCACCGCACGAGCCCGCAGGCCCGCGCCATGCGCTTTGCACGTGAGGCCGGCGCATGATTGGAAAGCTCCGGGGCAAGGTGGATGCAATAGGCGAGAGCTTCTGCATAATCGACGTGAACGGTGTCGGCTACGAGGTGCTGTGCTCGGCGCGTGCATTGCGCAACCTGAAGATTGGTGACGAGGTGACCCTCACGATCGACACGCATGTGCGTGAGGACGCCATTCGCCTCTTTGGCTTTGCAAGCGAAGTGGAGCGCACCTGGTTTCGCACCCTGCAGAACGTGCAAGGCGTGGGCTCCAAGGTGGCGCTGGGTCTACTGGGTACGCTGAGCCCGGCCGATCTTGCCAAAGCGATCGCACTTGGGGACTGGGCTCGTGTTGAGCAGGCGCCCGGCATCGGCAAGAAGCTCGCACAGCGCATTGTTGCGGAGTTGAAAGACAAGGCGCCGGCCTTGTCGGTTGCCGGTCTCAGATTGCCCGGCGTCGCTACGGATGGCGGCGCGTTCGCTCCGCCGGAGGGAGACGCGGCGGCGGAGGCGATGTCGGCACTCACCAATCTCGGCTATCAACCAGTGCAGGCCTCCGCTGCCGTCGCCGCTGCCATGATGGAGCTGGGCGAGGACGCGGATACTGCAAAGCTCATTCGCCGCGGTCTCAAGGAGCTGGCGCGATGAAAAAGAAAGGCGAAAGAGCATGAGTGGCGCCCAACGCGCTTTGTGGACGTTCCTGATGTACACCCTCGTTGGGCCGTTCTTCGCTGCGATCGTCATTGCAGCGGTGTTGGTGCTGGCGCCACCTTTGGGTCTTGGCGCATTGCTTCCCCAGAACGTGCCACCGCTTGGCGCCGCCGCGATCACAACCTTTGTGTGGGCGGTGATCCCTGCCGTACTCGTTGCGCTTGCGCTTAGCCCAATCGCCCTGCGCCAAGAAAACGTCGGTTGGATATTGGCCGCCATCGCGGGCGCGGTGGCTTTCGCCATCTCGGCCACACTTTTTCCGATCGGCATGGAGGGTGCACGCCCCTATCTGACGTTCCTAGCAGGGCTGATCGCGCTGGCAGTTCGCGAAGTTCTCGTCCGCGCCGGCGTACTCACTGCTTGATGCGCGCGCGCTCTAAGTTCCGTCGGAGAGAACTGAGATCGCCCTGTTGAGCTGCGGGTCTTTGCCGGCCGCGTAGGGGAGTTCAAATGGCACCTCGATCGTCGGCACCACGCCTTTGCCCTCAAGCCGCTCACCATCAACGGTGACGTCATTCACCGCGAGAATGAGCAGGCTGCCGTCCGACAGCAAGAACGCGCGCGCTGCCAGAAGCGCGCCCGCCGTTGGCTCGCCGACCACCTCGCCATAACCGTTCTTCTTGAAACCGTAAGTGAGCACTTCCTTGCCACTGCGCGTACCGTTGTTAGCGAGGAGGACGACCGGCTTGCGCCAGCGAAATCCAACCATTTCAGTATCACCGTTGCGCTCAGATAGTGTCATTGTCGGCCCATGTGGGTCGAAGATGCGCAAGAAACTCGGGCGTGCGCCGCCCCATCCATCGCGCAGGTCCCAGATCAGGGCGTCGGCGTCTTTGAGTTTGCCGTCGCTGAGAGCTGCCTCAAGGATCTCCTGATAGCTGCGTCCTGCGTAGGACCAGACGTGGATGTAGCCGATGCGCCGGCCGTTCGCTTCGATGATGCGCGCACTATCGCGCATGGCAGACTCGAACGCGTCATCGGGCTTGATGCGCTGGGGTCTCACTGCAATTGTCATAACGGGCCCATCCACATCGCGGCGTATCGCCAAGGCTACCGCTTCGCCTTCCTTACCGCGGAACGATCCAACGGGCTCAAATGAGCTGCCGTCCGCCGATATGATTTCATCGCCGACGCGTAAGCCCGCCGCATCAGCAGGCAGACCAGCAAGCACGCCGCTTATGAACGTCTTGCCGTCGATCTTCTTTGTGAAGATGCCGATACCGGAGTAGGTGATCGCCCCGCCCGAAAAGTATTTCGGGATATCGCGGCGCAGGGGCCAAGAGAAAATATCGACGAGCTGATAGTAGGATGGCTGCTCCTTGATGAAGTGGTGCGTGTGGGAGACGCCCAGTTCGTCCAGCATGGCATTGATCGCAGCGGATCGCTCAGCGTCCGTCTTGGCCTCTGCGTAAGCGCCACGGTGTTTATTGCCGACCGCCTCCCAATCGAGTCCCAACAAGTTGCGGTCGTAAAACTTGTTCTGCACCAGACGCCACGTCTCATCGAAAACGTCCGTATCGGATTTAGCTTGCGGCTCAGCCGTGGCCGCCTCGGCGGGAAGGGGCGGTCTGCCAGCCGCGCCGACTGTTAAGGCGAACGCGAGCAGAGCTTTCATAAGCAGTGTGCGCAGGCACATGTCATGTCCTCAAATGAATTGCGGCTCCCTCCAATGTAGGAACAAAATCGCAGCCATGCGCGGCGGCAAGGTCAAGAAAAACATGAGGAATTCGTAACAATACGACGCCCAGGGCGCAGGCCGCCCCGGAGCCATAAGATCACTCCCTAAAAGTAGTGATTGCGTTCGGCGCCGTCATAGCGCTTGGCCTTCAGGCAGCACCGCTTGAAACCGGAGGCCCGAGCCGCACGGGCACAAGTCGTTGCGCCCCAGCTTCTCCACGAGCTCGACGCCGCCGTGAACGTAACGTTCACCGCGCTTTACCCGTGTCTCTGAAGGATAGGATTTGCGACGTTTGGCCGAAACCTCAAAAGGAGGCCTGGTCGTCGAAATTGCGTATCTTTGCCATGGTCGTCCTCCATCGTTTGCATGTGGAAGGTTGGTTGGGCCAGCGTCGATACGCGGAGAGTTTGCTTATCTGATGGCGGCACGGCTGCGATTCCCCCTGCCCAATGTGCTTCTGCCTTGACGTTGCGAGCGAAGCAGCCCACGAACAAACCATGACCGACCGGCTCGTCACCAGTGCCAAGCGTGACGCGGACGCCACCGAGGTGTCCTTGCGGCCGCAGTCTCTCGACGCGTTTATCGGACAAGAGCAGGCGCGCGCCAACCTGAGGGTTTTCATACAGGCTGCGCGCGATCGCGGGGAGGCGCTCGATCACGTTCTGTTTGCAGGGCCGCCGGGTCTCGGCAAGACGACGCTGGCGCAGATCCTTGCAAAAGAACTGGGCGTCGGATTTCGAGCAACGTCGGGGCCGGTTATTTCCAAGGCCGGCGACTTGGCCGCGCTGCTCACCAATCTGGAAGAGCGCGACGTTCTCTTCATCGACGAGATTCACCGTCTCAACCCTGCCGTGGAAGAAATTCTCTATCCCGCGCTGGAGGACTTTCAGCTCGATCTCATTATTGGGGAGGGTCCGGCCGCACGCTCCGTGCGCATCGACCTTGCCAAGTTTACGCTCGTTGGCGCCACGACGCGTCTCGGTCTGCTAACGACGCCCTTGCGCGATCGCTTTGGCATTCCCGTCCGTCTCAACTTCTATACGGTGGAAGAACTTGAACTGGTGGTAACGCGCGGTGCGCGCGTGCTCGGCGCCAGCATCGGCGATGACGGCGCCCACGAGATAGCGCGCCGCGCGCGGGGGACTCCGCGCATTGCCGGCCGCTTGCTCCGTCGCGTGCGCGACTTTGCCGCTGTCGCTGACGCGCCCACCATCGATGCTAAGTTGGCGGACAAAGCGCTGGCAGCGCTCGAGGTCGACAACGAGGGTCTCGACGCCCTCGATCGCCGCTACCTTGCCTGCATCGCCCAGACGCATGATGGTGGTCCCGTGGGCATTGAAACCCTTGCAGCTGCGCTCTCTGAGCCGCGCGATGCGCTGGAAGAATTGGTCGAGCCCTACCTGCTACAACAGGGCTTTATCAGCCGCACGCCGCGCGGACGCATTGCCACGCTTAAAGCTTACCGGCATTTGGGGCTTTCGGGGCCGCTGCGCCTGTCGACCCCGCAGGTCGGCCTCTTTGAAGAGGATGCCTCTGACGAGAGCGAACCGGGCGAGGGCGGGCCGCAGGCGGGGATCGGCTAACCTTGCTTAGCGCCGCCGCTTTTTTTGTAGGGGCTTTGCCTCGAATTCGGCGTGCATGCGCGCTACGACGATTGCAGGATGACGACGGGGGAAGGACCCATCAACTTGCTCTCGCGCAGACAGTTCCTCTCAACACTCGGCGTGTCGACAGTGGCCGTCACCGGTTTTGGCGGCTATGCGTTTGCCGAGCCCTGGCGCACGTGCGTCACGCGCTACCGCGTCGCGCCGCCGCGCTGGCCGTCCGGTCTGTCCTTGAAGCTTGCTGTCATTGCCGACCTGCACGCCTGCGAACCGTTCATGGGTGCCGACCGTATTCGCGGCATCGTCGAGGCCACAAACGCCCTTCAACCCGATTGCGTTTTGCTGCTCGGTGATTATGTCGCCAGCCACGGCATGAGCCGCTATGCGCAGCCCGTCGCCCACAAGGATTGGGCCCGTGCGCTTGGCGGACTTACAGCGCCGCTGGGCGTGCATGCCGTACTTGGAAATCACGACTGGTGGGATGACTTAGAGGCGCAGCGCCGCCGTTCCGGGCCGACGCGCGCTGGACTGGCGCTGCAAGACGCCGGCATCGCGCTCTATGAAAACGACAGCGTGCGCTTGCAAAAGGATGGCAAGAGTTTCTGGCTTGCCGGTCTCGGCGATCAATGGGCCCTGACATCGAGGACCCGTGCGCGTGACGGTGCGAAGCGCTATGTAGGTGTCGACGATCTCGATGCTACGCTTGGCAGAGTGAGCGACGATGCGCCTTTGATCCTTATGATCCACGAGCCCGACATCTTTAACTCCGTTCCTGATCGCGTGTCGCTAACGCTGGCTGGACATACACATGGTGGTCAGGTGCGCGTGTTTGGTTATGCGCCAATCGTTCCGTCCCGCTTTGGCCAGCGTTACCTTTACGGTCACATCGTGGAGGACGGCCGCCACCTTGTCGTCTCCGCTGGTCTGGGATGCAGCGGCTTGCCGGTTCGCTTGGGTTCTCCACCAGAGATCGTCATGATCGAGGTTGCTGCCTGATGAGTGATGAACGCTGGCCCGATCTTGCAGGGCGCCTTGTCGAGGACCCGGCGGGCCGCCGCCACGTGCTGCCGGTGCGCGTATATTTCGAGGACACTGACTTCTCCGGCCTCGTCTATCACGGCAGCTATGTACGTTGGTGCGAGCGGGGCCGCTCGGATTTCCTCCGGCTCTTGGGCGGCGACCACCGCCGCCTTATCGACGGTTCAGGCAGCAGCGAGCCCGCCGCCTTTGTCGTCCGTCGCATGAGCTTCGACTTCCGCAAGCCCGCCAGCATTGACGAAGTGCTGGAGGTCATCACCCGGGTGAAGGAGGTTGGCGCGGCGAGCCTGACGTTGGCCCAAGCCGTTACTCGCGAGGGCAAGCCCCTCGTCGAGGCGGAAGTCACCGTCGTCCTCGTCTCGGTTTCGGGCAAACCACTGCGCATCTCGGCCACGCTGCGGGAGGCCTTCGGGAGCTCGCTGACAGTGCATCCCTCGAAGAGTTGAGTTTCCCCAGTCAACAGGGATATGTTCCTTTTGGTTGACACCTGCGGCCATTCATTTATGGGCTATCCATCGCTGTTTCTGTTAGGTCAGACCAGTTGATCTATCATCGACGCTTCTCAAAATTCTCGAGGAAAACAAATGGCCGTAAAACCCGCGCCCAAGTCCAAACCCGCGCCCAAGTCCAAGCCCGCGCCCAAAGTTGAAACCATCACTCTGCGTCAGCTCGGCGCGGCGCTCGCCGAGGCCCACGACCTCCCCAAGAAGCAGGGAATCGCCGTGCTTGAGGACATGGTGACGATGATCACCAAGCACCTCAAGAAGGGTGCCAAGATACGCATCAGCGGCCTTGGCATTCTGCAGGTGAGAAAGCGCCCGGCGCGCATGGGCCGTAACCCGGCGACGGGTGAGGCGATCAAGATCAAGGCGTCCAAGAAAGTTGCTTTCCGCGCCGCCAAGGACCTCAAAGAGGCGGTTTGACCGGCTCTCGGGTTCTGGCAACATTCGAGGAAATGGCTGCGTTTGCACGCTGGGGCCAAAGCTTCAGCGTGCAGATGGTTGTGGATGGCGTTTGAACAGTGCTGGATCCGGAGAATCGGGAGCTGGCTCCGTCAATGTCCCAATAATCAGCCTCACATTGCCCCCCACCAAGCCCTCGTTTGGCCAAATTGAGCGGCAACATGCCGGCCTTGGGGGAGCGGGCGTCGCGCGTCAGGCTCTGCCTCTACTCTAGGCGACGGGCGCTGCGATGGGCCCGGCGCATATTTTGCTGCCCGCACCTTTGGGCGGTCTTCGCCGATTAATGGATACTGCGATGAACCCCACCGATCTCGCAAAAGAAGCCATCGGGCCTGCTACAGCGGGCGGGTTTTCGTTTCTTGAACTCTTCCTGCAAGCTCACGTCGTTGTCCAGTTGGTGATGTTGGGGCTGCTCATCGCCTCGGTCTGGTCGTGGGCTATCGTCGTTGAAAAGCTGGTTGCATTCCGCCGTGCACGCCGGGAGTCGGAATACTTTGAGAATATGTTCTGGTCCGGCCAGTCGCTCGACGAGCTTTACGGAGCGTTGTCGCATTCCAAGACCATTACGACGGCGGCGCTGTTCGTCGCTGCCATGCGCGAATGGAAACGCTCCGTGGAGGGAAATATTCAGGCGCTTGGCGGCATTCAGCTGCGCGTCGACAAAGTGATGGACGTGACTATCAACCGCGAGATGGAACGCCTCGACCGCCGGCTTTTGTTTCTCGCAACCGTTGGCGCGACAGCGCCCTTCGTTGGGCTGTTCGGCACGGTGTGGGGGATCATGACGAGCTTTCAGGCAATCGCGGTGTCGAAAAATACCAGCCTTGCCGTCGTTGCGCCGGGCATCGCGGAGGCCCTGTTTGCCACTGCGCTGGGGCTTTTGGCCGCCATTCCTGCGGTCATTTTCTACAATATGTTCTCAGCTGAATCTGCGCAGATTTCTCATCGTTTGGAGGCATTTGCGGACGAGTTCTCGGCCATCGTTTCGCGGCAGATCGATGTCAGATCATAGTATCGCGAATCGTAGGGCCGAACATGACGTTTAGTCAGACACGGAGCGCACGAGAACCAAAGGGTCGGGCATGGGTGTGAGCATAAAGACAGGGGGCCAAGCATTCGGCGCGCGTCGCCGGCGTGGACGCCGCCATGCGCCCATGAGCGATATCAACGTCACGCCCATGGTCGACGTGATGCTCGTGCTCATGATCATCTTCATGGTTGCCGCACCGCTGCTCCAGGTCGGTGTACCTATCGAGCTGCCGCAATCCAAGGGCAAGCAGCTCAAGTCCAGCCAGGAGCCGCTCGCTATTAGTGTGAAGACCGACGGCAGCGTCTACATCGGCGAGACGCCGATCGAGCTGGACGAGATTGCAGCGAAGCTCAAGGCCATCGCCAAGAACGGCTACGACGAGCAGATCTTCGTGCGCGGCGACAAAGGCGCGACCTACGGTGTGGTCATGCGCGTGATGGGTCGCATCAGCGCCGGCGGCTTTCGCAAGTTGTCGCTTGTGACCGAGGTGGAGGAGGGAGGCTAGGGACGTGTACCTTGGGCTCCTCATCTCATTCGTGGGCCATACGGCGCTGCTGGCCTGGGCCATGATCTCGGTTCAACAGCGGCTGGAGCTTCCCGATACGGTGACGATCGAAGCGACGATCGTGACTCCGTCCGAGTTCACCCGGCTCAAGCAGGGCAACCCCGATTCCAAGAAGTTAGAGGCGAAGGCCAAAGAGGAGCCCAAGCCAGAGGTTTCCAAAAAGGAGGCGCCGAAGCCCAAGCCGGAAACAGCGCCACCGCCGCCCGAGCCCGAAGCGGCCCAACCCCCGCCACCGCCCAAAGAAGATGTGATCGCCAAGAAGATTGAGGAGGAGCGCGTCGCGGCGTTGAAGATTGAGGCGGAGCGCAAGAAGAAGGCCGAGGCGAAGAAGAAAGCCGAGGCGAAGAAGAAAGCGGAAAAGAAGCGCAAGGCCGAGGAAAAAAAGAAGAAGGCGGAGAAAAAGCGGAAGGCCGAGGAGAAGAAGCGCAAACAGCTCGCCGAGGCCAAGCGGAAGGCGGCAGAGGCCAAGAAGAAAAAGAAGAAAAAGTTCGACGCCGACCGCATCGCCGCACTCATCGACAAGAGCCCGGACAAGCGCGGGGCGCCGCGCACGTCAACGCCGCCGACGAAACCGACCGATTATAAGGGCCCGACGGCCGGCGTTCGGCGTGGCACCGATTCGGTGTTGTCGGCACGCGAGCAGGACCTGCTGAAATCCCAGCTTAGCGGCCAGTTGAAGCGCTGCTGGCATTTGCCGGGCGGAGGCGGTGGCATCGAGACGATGGTCGTCACTTTGAGTTGGAGCCTGAAGCAGGATGGCTCGCTCGATGGTGTGCCTAAGATCGTGCGGCCGCAATCAGGCCCTGTTTTTCAGATTGCTGCGGAGGCGGCAATGCGGGCGGTGACGCGATGCGCTCCCTTCGATCTTCCCCGCGAAAAGTATACGGTCTGGAAATTGGTTACCTGGAGCTTCGACCCGCGCGACATGATGTAGGCAGTGATTCGGAACTGCGCGCCTTTTGAAGGACGAGAGATGATTGGACGGACGCGACAAACCTTTGCCTGGATGTTGGTCGCCGTGTTGCTGTTTACGCCGATGGTGGTGCAAGCGCAGGGCGCCGGGGGCGGTTTGACCGGTACGCAGCGGCAGGGCACGCTCGCGCCGATCCCAATCGCCATACCTGAGTTCCTCGGCGAGGATCCCAAACTGGGGAGCGATGTTGCCGAAGTGATCGCCGCCGACCTGGAGCGGTCCGGTCTCTTCGATTCCCTGGACCGGGCGTCGTTCTTGGAACGCGTGCGCGATGTAAATGCCGCTCCGCGCTTTCCCGACTGGCGCGCGATTCAGACCGATGCGTTGGTTGTCGGTCGTGTTAACCGGGGCGGTGACGGCCGTATCGTCGCTGAGTTTCGTCTTTGGGACGTGGCGACAGGCAAGCAGCTTGCCGGTCAAAGATTCGCGACAAGCGCACAGAATTGGCGCCGAATCGGCCACATCATTGCAGATCAGGTCTACCAACGCCTGACGGGTGAGAAGGGGTACTTCGATACGCGCGTCGTCTTTATTGACGAGACGGGTCCCAAGGACAAACGCGTCAAGCGGCTGGCAATCATGGACCAGGACGGTAAGAACGTGCGCCTCTTGAGTAACGGTCGCGAGCTGGTGCTCACGCCGCGTTTCAGCCCGACGAACCAAGAGATCACCTTCATGTCCTACGGCGAGGGTCAGCCGCGGGTGGTCTTGATGAACCTGGCAACGGGCAAGCGCCAGATCGTCGGTGACTTCCCCGGCATGACGTTCGCACCGCGATTCTCACCCGACGGCCAGCGCATCGTCATGAGCCTTCAGTCCGGGGGCAACTCGAGCATCTATGAGATGGACTTGCGAACGCGGCAGAAGCGCCGCCTCACACAGGGGGGGGCCATCGACACGGGTCCGAGCTACTCGCCCGATGGGCGCCAGATCGTTTTTGAGACCGATCGCGAAGGTTCCCAGCAGATCTATGTGATGAATGCTGATGGTTCGAACCCGCGCCGCATCAGCTCAAGCCAAGGACGATACTCAACGCCGGTCTGGTCGCCGCGTGGCGATTACATCGCGTTTACTAAGCAACTCTACGGGCGGTTCCTGATAGGGGTTATGCGCCCCGATGGCACAGGCGAGCGTATTCTGACGGAGGGCTTTCATAATGAGGGACCGACCTGGGCGCCCAACGGACGTGTGCTGATGTTCTTTCGAGAATCGCAAGGTGCGAAGGGCGGCCCCCGAATCCTTTCGGTCGATTTGACGGGTTACAACGAGCGGATTGTTCCTACCCCGTCATTTGCATCCGATCCTGCATGGTCGCCGCTTCTGAAATGAACCATCTCTTAACGTCAAATTAACTGCATCCAGTATTGAATGTAGGACGACTTCCCCCGCGTGTATGGGGTGTTTTGTTGCGTGATTTCACGCTCTTATGAGACTGATCGAAATGTTGGTTAGACATCTGAAGAGCATTGAGCGCGGCGTGGCATTTTCGCATCTACCGGCTTGGAAAACCGAGGCTAAACCGCCTCTGTTCTTGATCAAGACGGGCCGCGCCAGTACCCAAGAATACGGCTAGTGCCGAATAAGCATCAGGAGATACTAACATGCAGGGTGTTAAGGGGCTGATCGTTCTGTCAGCAGTTGTCGCGGCTATCGCACTGAGCGCATGCCGTCGTGAAGAGCCGGTGCCGTTGAAGCTCGGTGCTGAAATGCCTGTCGCCACGCAGCCCGCTCACTAAGAGCAGGCGGTAAGGCCAGGACAACAAAGGAGAGAATGCTATGAAGAGTGCTATCGTGCTCGCTGTCGTCGTTACGGCTGTTGCTCTGGGCGCTTGCCGTCGTGAAGAGCCCGTGCCGTTGAAGCTTGGCGTTGATGTGCCAGCGGTTGCTGACATCCAATAGTTCTCGCTTAAGCGCGACATATACAAGCCTTATCCTCCCGTAGCCTTCGGCACGGGAGGCCAGTTTCAAGACCGAGATGTTGATGCTTCCAGCGTCACGTTTCGGTCTTGATGTTTTTGGGGACATCGTTGGCCGGTTGGTGGCCTGTAACCCTGATTCTCCCGTAAGGACAGACAGCGAGTTGGCGGCGCGGAGCCAGGTGATTGACTATGTAGCGCCTTGCGAGGGCCGCAATGAACGGCGCGCGAAGGGCCTGCTGAGCTTCTAGGGCCCTGGAAATTGGCCATATTTTTGTACGAACGATCAGCTAACTCCGCTTTTGACATGGAACTGTCGCCCTGCGCCGGTGTCGAGTAGCGTGGCGACGAAGGGATAGATGATGGCTAATTCAGCCTGGCCTGACCGCACGGTGCGATTGCTCGCGATTGTTGTTGCCTGCTTTGCGGTTGCAGCTTGTGC
>JAUWCP010000112.1 GCA_030609245.1 Hyphomicrobium sp. | reverse complement strand
GCATCGATCTGATTGGCTCGGTCGCCACCGTGCGGCTCGAACTGGAGAACTGGACCGGCCACCGGTTCACAGACTTGTTCACGCTGCTCAAGGTCGATGGCGAGTGGAAGATCATGAACAAGGTCTTCCATCTACATCCCGAAAGAGCAACATCATGAAAGCATACATTGCGCGCGAATACGGCGCCGACGCACGTCTCGAGCTCGCTGAGATCGAAACAACGAAGCCGCGAGAAGGCGAGATCCTCATCGCCGTCAAAGCCACGAGCATAAACCCGATCGACAACAAGCTTCTCCGGCATGATCTCGGCTTCAATCCAGATCTTCCGGCGGTCCTCCACGGCGACGTCGCCGGCGTCGTCTCCGCCGTCGGTCCGGGGGTCCAAGGGTTCGAGATCGGCGACGAGGTCTACGCGTGCGCCGGCGGATTCAAAGGCACCCCGGGAGCACTCGCAGAGTTCATGCCCGCAGACGCAAGGCTCGTTGCGCACAAGCCGAAGTCGCTGAGCTTCGCCGAAGCCGCGGCGCTCCCGCTCGTCGTGATCACCGCATGGGAATCGCTCATCGACAGTGCAAAGATCCAACCGGGTGAGCACGTGCTCGTGCACGGCGGCACGGGCGGTGTCGGTCACGTTGGCGTCCAGTTGGCCAAGGCCAAGGGGACCCGCGTTGCGGCGACCGTGTCCTCCGACGACAAGGCCGAGATCGCCCGAAGCCTCGGCGCCGACGACATCATCAACTACCGCGAAGAGTCGGTCGAGCAGTACGTCCAGAGGCTTACGGACGGCCGCGGTTTCGACGCTGTTTACGACACTGTAAGTGGGCCCATCTTCGATCAGTCTCTCAAGGCTACGCGCAAGTGGGGCCGGATCGTCACCGTCTTCACAGGCACCGATTCGACCACGCAAGACCTGATAAACGCGTTCATCAACGCCGCGACCGTTCACACGCAGAACATGTCGATCCCCCTCCTTACCGGCGAGGGCCGCGAGCACCACGGAGAGATCCTGCGGGAGGCCGCCGAACTGGCCGATGCTGGGAAGCTCAAGCCGCTGATCGATCCGACCCGCTTCACCTTCGCCCAGGCCAACGAGGCCCACGCGCTGTTCGAGTCGAAGAAGCACGTCGGGAAGATCGTGCTGGAAGCGGGCGAGTGGGGCTGATGGAGTGGCACGCGGCGGCAGGTCGCAACACTGACCAGCCCCCCAAACGAGTGCCACGGGTCCAATGCTCGTTTGGTTGCGCCTCGCAAGCTGGATTTTATTGTCCATCCGCTCGATGCGCCCAATGTCCGCTTTTGGCACTTAGCGGACATCTAAGCCGCCTCTGAGAATGTCCGCTTTCGGGGGTAAAGCGGACATTGGGCGCATCGTTACGTGAAATCGACTGACGTCGCAGACCGAATTCTGCTCCACACATGTATACCTGCCCGGCTCGGCGCGGCTGGACGTGCGAGATCCCGGTCAAGAACGTTGCCTTGATGCACAAGCCGGAGGCGAGCGACCCCGCGGTACGACGACCGTCTGTCAGCCAACAAGCGCGGGACCAACCCCTACTTGCTGAACCAACTGGAACCGAGAAGACGGCTTGGAGAAGCCTTCAGAAACTCTCAAAGCATCTGACACTTGACCCAGCGCCGCTTGGGCGCAATCTGCCGCGCAGCCTAGTTTGCAAATTCTCACGATAAGGACCGCCTCGCGCTAATGGCCGGAGCGTTGATCAATAGCTTGCGGCTTGCCCGCGCGGGCCTCGTGCTCGCCCAACACGGTGTGCGCTTCGTGCCCAAAGGCGCGAGTGCGCCGCCAGAGGTCAAACTGGCGCTGACCCTCACCGCGCCCATCCGCATCCTTGCAGCACCCTTCCATGCCCGAGAGCCCAAGGAGACGCGCGTTGCCACTGCATTGACGCGGCTGGGGCCCAGCTACATCAAGCTCGGCCAGTTCTTGGCAACGCGCGCCGACCTCATCGGCCCTGAGCTGGCGCAGGACCTTTCCCACCTGCAGGACAAACTGCCGCCCTTCTCTCAGGAGCAGGCGCGCGAGGCGGTGGAACACGCGCTCGGCGGCAAGCTTGAGGACCACTTCGTCGAGTTCGGCCCCGCGGTCGCAGCCGCGTCGATCGCGCAAGTGCACAAAGCGGTCGTGGAAGAGGATGGCCGGCGGCGCCACGTAGCGGTGAAGATCCTGCGGCCCGGTATCGAGAGGCGCTTTCGGCGCGACCTCGACAGCTACTACTTCGTGGCCAGGCAGATTGAGCGCTTTCATCCCCCCTCGCGGCGCCTCAAGCCCGTCGCCGTCATTGACACCTTGAAGCATATCACCGAGATCGAGATGGACTTACGCCTCGAGGCCGCCGCCATCTCGGAGATGGCCGAGAATATCCAGAGGGATGACGATGGCGACTTTCGTGTGCCCAACGTCGATTGGAAGCGCACGTCGCGGCGCGTGCTGACCGCGGAATGGATCGACGGGATTCCCATCGCCGATAATGCGCGCCTCGACGACGCCGGCTTCGACCGCAAGGCGCTCGGTCTCACCGTGATGCGCTCGTTCCTCAAGCACGCCATGCGCAACGGCTTTTTTCACGCCGACATGCACCAGGGAAACTTATTCGTCGATGACGCGGGTAAGGTGGTTGCTGTCGACTTCGGAATCATGGGCCGGCTCGGCACTAAGGAACGCCGCTTCCTCGCTGAGATTCTCTATGGGCTCATCACACGCGATTATCGCCGAGCGGCCGAGGTGCACTTCTGGGCGGGCTACGTGCCGCCTCACCACCCGGTCGAAGTCTTCGCGCAGGCGCTACGCGCCATCGGCGAGCCTATCCACGGCCGCACGGCGGAGGAGATCTCGATGGCAGATCTACTCGGTCAACTCTTCGCCTACACGGAAGTATTCGATATGCAGACGCGGCCAGAGCTCATTTTGCTGCAAAAGACGATGGTCGTCGTCGAAGGCGTAGCGCGCGGACTTGACCCCAGCCTTAACATGTGGAGCGCCGCCGAGCCTGTTGCGCGCGAATGGATCGAAGACAACCTCGGGCCGATTGGGCGGCTGCGCCAAGCTGGCGAAGGAGCCACGACGATCGGCAAGGTGCTGGCTGATGTCCCATCGCTGCTGACGCAGATGCAGCAAACGGCGGTTGCGCTTTCCGAGATGGCACGCTCGGGGTTCCGGCTCGACGAGGAGACGGTGCGCGAGCTTGCACGTGAGGAGGCGCGGCAAAAGAGATGGGGCCGCGTTGCTCTTTGGGTTGGCGCACTCAGCCTCGCGGTTCTGGCGGCGACCTCACTGGGCTGGCTACGCTAGAGAGGCCAACGGCGGCGAAACCAACCTATTGAAAAATCAACGTCTTTACCGGACTGGCGGCGCTTGCGCTCACCCAACTTGACGTCTGGGTGCGGGCCTCGTGATAACCCTATCTGAGCATTCGCCAAAGGTTAGGCTCCATGCCCCCCAAATACGTGATCGATCCTGCAAGAATTGCGACTGTGCTGACGAGTTGCGGTCGGTTCGACCTGCTCGAAGAGACTGTCTCATCATTCCTGAAGTTCTTTGATGCGAGCAGTATCGTTATCGCGGAGGATTCCGAGGATGTGGCCGGTGCGGCAACATTCGCGCAAAAATTTCCCATGGCCGACGTGCGCGTCAACGAGCCGAAGCTAGGACAGTTGCGCTCAATCGATAAGGCCTACGCGACGTTGCAGACACCCTACGTCCTGCATTTGGAAGATGATTGGGGTTTTACCCGAACTCTCGACCTCGACAGCGTGATTGATTTTCTGGATGCGCGGCCCGACATCTCCGTCGCCTGCATCGCTCATCGCGTTTATAATCCTCGATACGCCAAAGGTGCGCACAAATCGAGACACGGCGATATCGACTACCTTGTTTGGGATCTCGACGCGCACCCGAAGTGGTTTTCCTATTCGTTCAACCCGTCAATTGCACGGATGGCATTCTGGCGGCAGTTCGGTCCCTTCGAACACTACGTTACCGAAGAAGATTTGAGCCTCTTCTGCAAGGAGCGAGGGATGCGCGTTGCCATGGTTGCTCCGGGAATAGCCGACCACATCGGAGACCATCGCCACGCACCCGATCCCTTCCAGCCGAAACGAGCGAAGACGCTGATCTCCCGCCTCAGGAGATCCGTCGCAAGGCGATGGGAAAACCTCAAGAGCAGGGAAACAAGCTGAGTGCCTCTTAGCTGCTGTATCATCACACAGGACGAAGGAGACCGTATTGAGCGATGCATTCTGGCTGCGCGCGAGATCGTCGACGAGGTCGTCATTGTCGACTCAGGTTCTACCGATGATACGGTCGCCAAGGCTAAGTCTTTGGGCGCAAAAGTATTCTTCAATGCCTGGGATGGGTATGGCCCGCAGAAGCGTTACGCGGAGGACTGCGCCACCCATGATTGGATTTTGAATCTCGATGCCGATGAGGTCATCACGGACGAGCTCGCAGGCGAGATCAAAACCCTTATGCGTTCGCCAGATAAGCTGCTTCCCGCCTATAGGTTCCGACAGGTAACGGTATATCCAGGCCATGATCGTCCGCGTCTTTGGGCCGACTACCACAACTATGTGCGCTTGTACGATCGCCGGCAGGTGCGATTCCGCAAGAGCCGCGTACACGACACCGTTGACACGGGAACTCATCCCGTCGGTCAGCTCAACGGTATCGCTTTGCACTATTCATGGCGCACTCTCGATCACGTGCGCACTAAGCTCGACCGCTACACAGACCTGCAAGCCAAGGAGCTAAAGAAACCGCTCCACCTCATCTTGATGCGACTGCCGTTCGAGTATCCAGTCCTGTTCTTCAGATACTACATTCTCAGGCGGAATTTCACGGGCGGCTTGTTTGGCCTACGCATATCTCATGTGATTGCCAACGCACGCTATAAGCGGTTGCTCAAGATTTGGAACCATCAGTCGGCTTGATGCACCGGCATCAGATCTCTCCCTTCAAACCCTTCTCGAAATATTTGTGCACGATCTTGTTCTGGTTCTCGAGCAGCCAATCGATCGAGGGCTCGAACGTCATCGCCTTGCGAATCGCCTGTGCTGTGGCCTTGCGGTGGATGGCAAACAGCACTTGGTGGTCAAGATTATCGATGTCGGCAACGCTGGGGTTCAACCACACCGAGACGATGATACCCAGCTCGTTGACCTTGTCCTTGGGGATGTCGCCGGAGCGAACGCTGTCGAGCACGCCCATCGCGGTCGCATACTGCACCGTTCCCATGAGGATGTTGGTGTAGCGGGCGTTGTCGACCGTCACCTTGCTGACGCAGATCGTGGGCGGACGCACCATCACATCCGTATTGAGGATCGCCAGCACGCGCGAGTGGCCGGCCACTTGATCGCCCAACAGGTTGGCGAAGGCCGTGCCGAAGGGTCCGTCCATCTCACCAATCGCCACCTCCGGCTCCGCGGCGGTGCCGGGTGGGCCACCGGCCACGAGAGATTCGCCCACTCTTAGAACAATGCGCTCGCTCATGATGTCGTCATTCCCTGTTTGTGTTG
This sequence comes from Hyphomicrobium sp., assembly GCA_030609245.1. Classification (GTDB taxonomy): domain Bacteria; phylum Pseudomonadota; class Alphaproteobacteria; order Rhizobiales; family Hyphomicrobiaceae; genus Hyphomicrobium_A. The sequence goes on along the minus strand of JAUWCP010000112.1, from coordinate 1,880 downwards.
GCGAAGGCGCGACTATGGCGGCAGAGACGGTGCGCCGCAACGTCGGACGCTCTCGAATGACTTCATCATTTTTCCTTTGAGCCTCTTCGATCATCATAATAAAGAATTGTTCTTCAGACGTCGCACACTCCCTTCAACCAACGAACAGCCACACAATTGCCTATGCTACCAACTACTTTTGGGGCCCTGACTCTTAAGCGGGCATATAGCCATGCGTATTTTCTATATGACGGTTTTGCTTCTGTTTCTTGCCGCTTCTCCCACGGTGAGTCTGGCAGGAAACGAAGCGGCTTCAATCGATCCGCGTGCGGAAAAACTCATTCGCGAGATCGAAGTCCGAAAGTCGCTTCCCATAAGCCATGAACGCTGGAAGTTCGCAACCGGCCCTTGGGCCGAATACCTAAGACGTTACCTCAAAAACAGAATAACTCCGGCGGAACATATCATTTTAGTAAAAGCGCGGGATGAGGGTGATTGCCATAAAGTTATATCATTTCTGGCGAATAGATTTCTTCAGCGCTTTCCCTATTTGGCGCCGGCGCACACCAAGGAGTATGTCTGGGACTATTTTAAGTGGACTTTCATATTCGAAGGTCCTTACGTGTCATATTGCCGCGCAAAAGCTGAGTTGAAGCTTGCCTTTGATTTGTCCAAACGCCACAAGCTCCGCGTTTTCCCGTTTTATGCACTCAAGACTCCAGAGCGCTGGCGCCCAATATTTAAGAAACGGAAAAATGACGCACCGGAAGACCAAGCGCGGAATACGCTTTGCGCGGCATTTGAGAAGCTGACGCGCTTGGCTTTGCGAGATCGACATATCCCGGCCATACGCGATCTTATCCGCTATGCCGGCACACCCGCCCTCATCGCACTAACGCCGGAGCAAGAGTACATGCTTGTCAAGACTGCCACCCGCTTGGGTCTTTACGATCCCGAGGTCGACGAACTCGGCACATCATCACGGGTAAGCATTGATCTGGAGAAGCGTGAAGAAATCGATCGATATGTCACGCAAGAAAAACGCGGCTTGCTGCCCATCGACACATACAGTTCCATGCAATGTTCGGGGACGCGCCTCGACCCATTCCTGAAACTATCGCAGCACCAGAAGGAAAAGTAGAGCACGCACTGGAAAAGCACATTGCGGTTTTCCAGGGGTGAATGCACCCGAGGATAAGCGCCAATTAGAGGCTGGTTCTGCGAGACTCTGTTATGGAGTAGATCATAAAATTAGATGACACTCGGAAAACTCAAAATCATTGAGTAAGTCCTCAAGCTCCCGTTGCGCAATATCGAGTTCATTTTGCGCGTCTGCCCGCGCCTTCTGCGATTCACTCACTGCTCCTGGCGGCCCATACCAATCAAAAACACCTGCCGGTGCGCCGACAGCTTCGATAATTTGTTCTAATTCAAAGATTTTCTCACGTTTTGCAGTGATCAATTTGCGAAGGTTCATGCAGCGAGACATGTCAGGCACTGGTGTTCTCATACCGCCTATGTTCTCCAGGCTCCATTGAAGTCAGAAGCATCATAGGCGGGACCAGAACCCCGGGGATTAAGTCACGAGCCCATTCAGTTCCCTAAAAAGAAACCGCGCACCGCAACGCCCGAAGCCGGCGTATGAACGTCGCACTTGAGTGCAGAATTGGCAGGGGGCCCACCGCCCAAACGAAAACACCGCCCGAGTAAAACTCGGGCGGTGTTTGTCGTGAAAAATTGGTAAGAGGGGAAACTGTCGAGGCGGAGCATCGCACAACTGATGACGTCGTATGACTTCGTCTCACTGCTCGGCAGACCTGGCAACGACCTACTCTCCCACGTCTTAAGACGCAGTACCATCGGCGCAGGGGCGTTTCACGGCCGAGTTCGGAATGGGATCG
>JAUWCP010000024.1 GCA_030609245.1 Hyphomicrobium sp. | reverse complement strand
GTCGTGGGACCATGAGTTTGCTTCTCGACTTCTGGCGAATAATCTATAGTAGTTGCTGTGTGTTGCTATTATGCAGTATGGCATTCAGGCCACACTAGTCGGACGATTCTTTACGTGGACTTATCCTGGCCTAAAACATCCTTGTTTTCATAGAGGCGAAACCGCATTTTGCAGGATGCATGCAGAGGGCTGTATTGTGGGGCGGGGTAGGTGAGATGAGAAACAGTGTTGTCGCAGTATTTGCATTGGTGATGTCGGTGACCGCCGGCATGCATGCGCTTGCGTTCCAAGAGCAAAAGGCGGGCACTGCGCCGGCTCAGTTGCAGAAATCGGCTGACGCGCCCTTGGAATCTCGGCTCAGTCTTTCAGATGAGCTGGCCGCATCCAATGCGGAGAAGGGAACCGAAATCCGCATCCCTGGCCTGGGTAAGCTTGGCGTCTTGCCAAAAATGGATTTTGGGTTGGAGCTGCTTTACGGCGCGGCCGACCAGAAGCTGCCTGATGGGCCGGTCGAGACGGCACCGACGCCCGACGACCTCATGATTCGCGGCACGGTGAAGCATCGCTTCTGAGACGCGCTGCGCTCCCGACCTCGTATTGTCGACCGCACCACGCTATTGTGGCGCGGTTGCATAAGTTTCTAAGGGAGAACGTTATGGATACGCGTACGATTGTCGTGGCGGCGGTGGTGGTGATCATAGCCATTGTCGCCTACATGATGCTGGTCGACGACAAGAAATCGGCACCTGAGATGGTGGCGCCCCCGGCAGCGACCACCCCGGCAGCAGAAGCGCCCGCTTCCGAGCCCGCTCCGGCAACGGAGCCGAGCGGCGAACCTGCTACGACGACGCCATAGTACAACGACGGGGTAAGCGTCTTCATCTTAGACGGCGTCACCGGGGCAGCTGAGGCATCAGCCGCCCCGGCGCTCAATATGGCGTCAGCGTTGAAGGGTGTCGTGGCAGGAAAGCGGTTCTTCAGTCTGGCGGCCGCGGGCGTACACTTCTTTACCGCGCTGGGGGCAGTGTGCGGGCTCCTGGCTGCTCTGGCCGCCTTCGAGGGCGCTTGGGAGCGAATGTTCGCCTGGCTAGGCTTTGCCCTTTTCATCGATAGCATTGATGGCAGCTTCGCGCGTCTCGCCCGCGTGGAGGAGCGGCTGCCCCGCTTTAGCGGGGAGCGGCTGGATCTGGTTGTCGACTATGTGACCTATGTCTTCGTGCCCGCACTAGCTCTTGTGAGCGCGGGCTTCCTAGAGGGTCCGCTGGGACTGGTGTTTGCGGCGCTGATCCTGCTGTCTTCGCTTTTTCACTTCGCCGACTTGGCCAGCAAGAGTGACGACTACAGCTTCGTCGGTTTTCCTGCCGTTTGGAACGTCGTCGCGTTCTATATCTTCGCCTTCGCGACACCCCCGTGGGTGACTTACGTGATCGTCGCCGCCGCCATTGTCCTCACGTTCGTGCCGATGCGCTGGGTGCACCCCATGAGGGTAATGCGCTTGCGGTTCCTAACAATGATGGTGACGCTCGTGTGGGTCGTGGCGGCCATTCTGGCGGTTTGGCAGGGCTTCCCGGCAAGACCCTGGGTTCAAGTGGTGCTTGTGGCCGTTGCGGCCTATCTCATTGGGTTGACGGTCGATGGATTTCTGCGGAAGGGGACGACGACCTAAGCTGTCCGCTTGGCATTGCGCGATGATGATGCGCCGCCACTCGTGATGCAACGTAACGTCCAAGCCATCGCCGGTACCCAATCGAACAGGCGCTGGCAACACCGGTTCGCAACAGCAGCAAGGTTAGGGTTACTGCACCCGTCCGTTTCGCATGGAAAGCACGCACTGCTAGTTTTCCATCGTGTGCTTAAGTCTCCACTTCGATGAAGTGCAGCACACATTGGCTCGGACGGCCTTGAAACCTTGAAAGCCTCAACCGCTGTCCGGGCCCTGTCTATGCGAGTCGTCGGCCTCCCATACAACGATCTAAAGCCCCTTGCGCGTTCATGACGTCAGCGCTGAGACATCGCCTTCATGCGCTAGGCTTGAAGGTTGCCGACGCGCGTTGAGCCGGCCGGCGTGTTCGAATGCCGCGCTGAATTTAAAGGGATGGTGGCGCTGATAGGTCTTCGCGTTATCGCGCTTGCGAGGTTCTAAACCAGTTACTGGCGCGGACCGGTGAACCCGGAGCGGGCATTTCCTCGGCAAGATAGATACGGCTGACCCAACCGTTCGTTCCGCGATGGTTGATCGGACACCAGTATGTGACACACGCGCCGACAATTCTGACGCCGCGCCCGTTCGGAGGAATCGCACCGACTACGGCATAGTCGGTCGATGGTCCTTTGCGAATATTGAGAACGTCGTAGGCTTCGACGCCAGCCACTCTGAAGGACGGCTCCACATAGGATGGTTCCTCGATGACTGGCCTTGCCTCTGACGGCCGGTTTGCGCGAGCGAGCCTTGGAGGAGGAGCGGTAAGCGGCGGTGGGACAGCACGCGGTGGTGCAGCTGGGGCGGCACGCCGAATGGGAGAGAAACGGTTAGGATCGGAAGGCTTTTTCTCTGGCTTTGCGGAGCCCAAGGCAAAGGGAGGCGACTCGGCTTTTGCGACGGGCGTCGACCGCGAAGCGATGGTGGCCGTCCCGGTCTTGCCGTCATCGCGGCGCCACAGGATGCGCCGGCCAGCTTTTCGAAGACGCATGCATTGCAGCTTGGCGCCGAACCACCTTTTCCACTTGTGACAGAGCCGTTTTTTTGAGACCCACCAGCGCCCGCTGTCCGACCTGGCGCCGAGATAGTTCGCGACCATACCCCCGGCCCGTCCTGTTAGCGTGCCATCGTCGGAGTATCGAACGGGAAACTTCGTCCCCAGCGGCGTGTCGATGTGAAGGATGGAACCTGCGACAGTGTCCTTGATGCCTTGGTTCGACAGGCGCACCGGTTCCGCACTGGCCGCCGTACCAGCCAGAATGCAACCGATGGCAATGACGTGCCGAAGCATGCCGCAATCCCCCACTGAAGAGTCAGTAAGCTTATTCGTTGGTTGTCGCAATTGGGTATTGCGACACGAGTGTGGCAGCAACACGGAGGGTCCGAATGCCGACGGACAGCATGAGCTATGGCATTGACAGCACACGGATTTTTGGCGCGGCCGCGAGTTGAGATCTTGAGCGTGTTCGCATATGCAGAGGGGCGCGTTTACCCTGGGTGGGCTTTTCAAAATGTCCGGATTGGAGTCGCCGATGGCCCGGCCTCTTGTGTGGGTTCCAGCATCTATCGTGTTTTCTCTTGAGCTGGTGCTTTGGGCGACGGGAGCCTGGGCCAAAGACGGTGGCGCGAAAGGAGCAGGGCAGCCAAGCCTTCGGCATATGCCCGCTAAAGACTGCACGCGCGTCAACGGGCGCTATGGCTACTACGGCAACCCATGGTGCAACAGGCTAGAGCAGCTTCGATGGGACCGGTGGGAGGCGCGCCGGCGCGCCAGGTATGGCAACGACTGACCCGCAAGGCCTGCGCGACAAAATCTCCACTTATGCGACGCTCATGCCGTGGATTGCCGCAAGAGCTTTCTATAAGCTGACAGATCGAAAGCGCGTAATGTCAGAGCTTCAGCGTATGGCGGCTGCAAAACGCATTCTCGTCGCAGACCCAATCCACGAGCAGGGCCGGGACCTGCTCTCGGCGCGTACCGGCTTGTCTGTCGATGTTGCGACGGGCCTCGATGAAGCAGCCTTGCAGCAACGTATTGGAGAATACGACGCGCTCATTGTTCGCTCTAAAACGCGCGTCACCGCCCCCGTCATCGCCGCCGGCAGCCGGCTCAAGGTGATCGGACGGGCTGGCATCGGCGTCGACAATATAGATGTCGAAGCGGCAACCGAGCACGGTATCGTCGTCTTCAACACGCCCGATGAGAACGCGACAACGACCGCCGAGCTTGCGCTTGGCCACCTGTTGTCGCTGAGCCGCCACCTTCCCCAGGCTGACCGGTCGGTGCGCAAGGGCGAATGGAAGCCCAAAAATTTTGTCGGAGCCGAGCTCGCGGGGAAGACGATCGGCGTCATTGGCTTTGGAACGATTGGGCGCATCGTGACGCGCCGCTGCCTCGCATTCAGGATGCGCGTGCTCGCATACGATCCTTACGTGGTCCCCGAGGTGGTCCACGAGACCGGCGCCGAGCCTGCCGATCTCGATGCGCTGCTCGCGCAAGCGGACTTCGTGACCCTGCACTGTCCCCTCAACGAGGCGACGAGCAATCTCATCAACGCCCCGCGCCTTAGCCAAATGAAGGCTGGTGCGCGTCTGATAAACTGCGCGCGCGGCGGGCTTGTCGACGAGGCTGCTCTTGTTGAAGCCCTGCGCAGCGGACACGTCGCCGGCGCTGCTTTCGATGTTTATGCCAAGGAACCGCCGGGCGCCTCGCCGCTGTTTGAATTCGACAACGTGGTCTTGACGCCGCATCTCGGCGCTTCGACGGAGGAGGCCCAGCAGGCGGTGAGCCTCAAGATCGCCGAAAACGTCGCATCGTTCCTGGAAACAGGTGCAGCGCACAGTGCGATCAATCTGCCGCGCATTCCCATGGACCAAGTCGTCCGCGCGCGGCCCTATCAGCAGCTGGCACGCGCGCTGGGACATTTGTTGTCCGCATTGATGCCTGGGCCAATTACCGAGTTTGAGGTCGCGCTCTTCGGCCGCGTTGCCGAGATAGACTCCCGGCCAATCACAGCGGGAGCGCTCGCTGGCTTGCTTGGCGAGCGCCTTGCGGTGTCTGTCAATGAGGTCAATGCCGGGACGCTGGCACGTCGCCAGGGCATTGAGGTTCGCGAAATCCGCTCCGAAGAAGCCCACGACTATGTTTCGCTGATCGAACTTCGCGGTAAGGCAGCGCAGTCATCGACAAGTGTGGCGGGCACCCTCTTGGGCGAGCGCCATCCGCGTCTTGTCCGTATCGACGACTACCACGTAGAAGCTGTTCCCGAAGGCTGCCTCATCTTTACGCGCCATGAGGACCGCCCAGGGGTTGTCGGCTCGCTTGGCAGCATTCTTGGGCGCGAGAACATCAATATTTCACGGATGCAGGTCGGCGTTGCCGAAGGCCGGCCCGAGGCCATCGCACTCATTGGCGTCTCAGCGCCCATTTCTCCAAGGGCCCTTGAGGAGGTTCGGGCGATACCCGGTGTCCGCCAGGCCATTCAGATCCAGCTATGATAAGGGAGCGGCCAAAATTTGGTGCGGTTTGCTTCGACTGCGACGGCACGCTCACACGCATCGAAGGCATCGACGAGTTGGCGCGGCGATCGGGCCGAGACGCTGAGATCGCACCGCTTACCGCAGCTGCGATGGAGGGCACATTATCGATCGAGGATGTCTATGCCAGACGCCTTGAGATCGTGCGCCCAGATAGGGACGCGCTCGAATGGCTGGGTGAACGCTACGTCGAAGAACTGGTTGATGGCGCCGGCGAGACGGTTGCAGCGCTGCATCGCCTCGGAAAACCTGTTTATGTTGTGAGTGGCGGTCTGCTCCAGCCTGTCACGAAGTTGGCCGAGGCGCTTGCTATCGCGCCGGACAATGTGCGCGCTGTCACGGTGCATCTCGATAGCGCGGGGCGCTATCTGGGCTTTGATACGAACTCGCCTTTGGTGCGCAGCGACGGGAAGGCGGAAATCTGCCGCGCGCTTGCAACGCGTCATGGCCCCATTGCCATAGTCGGAGATGGTGTGACGGATCTCGCTGCGCAATCAAGCGGAGCTTACGTTGTCGGCTTTGGAGGTGTTGCCCACCGTAAAGTGATGGCCGAGGGCGCAGACGCCTTTGTCGCGGATGAGACCCTGACAGCAACGCTTGATGTGCTCCTCACCGACGCAGAATTACACGGTGTTTCAGAGGCGTAGTCTGCGAGGAAGGAGAGAACGGCGTCGGATACGGACCACTAAGCGAACGCTCTACCAACCCCGCAAGCTATTTTTCTTACAACAAAATTTTCGCTCAGGCGACTTCGTTGGATTAACACCGTGCAGCATATGTGGCCCACCCAACACGAGGATGATTGCATACCTGAAGCTGTCGGGCTGGGAACTGGTTAAACGGACGATGTCGCCACCATCGTCGACGATCCCATGGGGTGCGGTCTGTCTATACGGATCGCAGCAGATGAGAAGGATGCATTCACGGCCATGCACCAAGAGTGTGCCGCCACGATGCACACGCTATCGCACGAGATTGGCCACCTCGTCGGCGCGCGTCACGATCGGGCGCTGGACGATACCCATCAACCGTTTCCCTATGGCCATGGCTTTGTGAACGGCACCGATTGGCGCACGATCATGAGCTATAAGGACAGCTGTGACGGTTGCGAGAGACGGCCCGTGTGGTCAAGCCCCAACATCAAGGTTGAGGGTGTCACAGCCGGAGATGCGAACACCAACAATGCCAGGGTTATCGAGGAACAAGCCCGTAGGGTCGCTGGCTTCAGATCACCTGCCGCGCGAGCAGATCGCAAGCCGTGAGGTCAACGCAACTCGTAGCAATTCGAGAAGGTGCGTGGAGTGCGGGTAACGTCGTAACCCACGCGGCACTGCACGAGGTATGTTTCGTCCGGGTGCCGGAAGAGAATGAATGCCGAGCGGTTGTCGACCGTGCTCGTGTAACCGGCGATCTGCCAGCCGGTTCTCAAGAGTTCCTCAATGGCGATGTTCTCTTCGGCGGTCACGGACAAAGCGGCCGCTAAAAGGGCAAGTGTCGCCGCACCAGCAGCGACAGTGCGCCTGAAAGCAAAGCAATCCCGGTATCTCATTCGCTGCTTCCCTTGGAACGCAAGTGATAGGGTACCTAACAACTAAGTCCGTGGGCCGGCCACTTGTCCAGGTTATCCCTAAGCATCACGTCGTGGATGCCCTTGACTGTGGATGAAGTGGCGTCATCGACGAGAACGATGCGCGCGCACCTGACAGTGCTATGTGGGTTTTGAACGAGGTGGCCCGCGTCAGTTCTGGCAAGTAGTGGCTCGCGAGAACTGCTACAATATGGATGCGTGTCGTTGCGCCTCGCCTTGCGGGCGCAGTTTGCGCCCAATTCGCAAACGCACGTTTTGCAGCCAGCATCTTGCCCACCAGAGCGGACCGAGGGTCTTGAGGTTGAAGTAAAGTCCCTCTGGCGTGTGAAGCGGGTTTCCAGTCCAACAATGTCGCGATGGTATCGGCAGGCCCCGGCGCAACCGCGAACGTTCGCCCTTAGCGCCGGTGGCGATAGTCGAGGGGAAGCTGTCGCTGTGATCAACAAGCGCGGGCACGACGCCATAAATCCGCAGCCCAAACCGCCAAGGCTGCCTCAGGTCTGTGTCGACGGGCCAGAACCGCTTTGATGGGGTGAGAAACTTCTCAGCGCCGGTTCGACTGATGAGATAAGCGAACGCGCCGGATGGCACCCGGGAATATCTGACGAGCGTCCGCGATTGCTCCAAACGCGCCACGGGTTTTGTCGCAAACCGTTCATTGCCGCAAAGATGGACAAAGTCCCAACCGGCAGGTAGCTGCGCGAGGATGTCCTTAAGGGATTGCATGAAATTTGGAGGAAACTCTGCGTCGTCCTCCAAGATCAACGCATGCTCTAATCCGCGATCGACGACGATACGAGCTGCCATGAGATGGCTCGCGTAGACGCCGACTTCCGCCGGCGATAACTGCGAGCACTGCGTATCACCGTTGAAGAAGAAGTGCGTCAGCGACCCAGGCACAGCCAGACCCTCGACGGCACGGATGCGCTCTCCCCTCATTCCCGCACTGCGCAGCTCGGCCTCGATCGAGGCGCGACGCTCTCTATCAACCTTCCTATTGATGTAAAGGGCTAGAGCTGGGAACTGCTCCTTGCCTTGGGGGCCAGCCGGCACGCAATCGAGGATATGCTCTTGTTCACCGGACATCGGGATATTGGCTGTCCACGACTCTGCTGCTGGGTCAAGTTATATGCTTCGTATAGCGACAGTCCCAATATGGATAAAGGCTGATTCTGGAGGTTGCCCATTCGCCACAGGGGGTTAACTGACGTTTCGTGAGAGTCTTGCCATTGATCGGGTTCCTTTCAACATGATCGGTGCCACGCGGGTGTGATGGATAATTCGCACCGTCCGGGTGGCACGGGCGCGCATTTGCGGTCTGGCAGCCCAACCCTTGCAGGGCGAACGCCCATACCCAGCGCTTCTAGCGCTATGGATAGGATTGGGCCCAGATTCCTGATTTCTTTCAAACCGGCTGAAATTTATGGCCGTAGGATGCTGAGATATGGCGGATGGGGTGGGATTCGAACCCACGGTGGACTTGCACCCACGCCGGTTTTCAAGACCGGTGCCTTCAACCACTCGGCCACCCATCCTGGCTTGCGGGCGCGGCAAGCGCGCGCGACCCTATACGCCAAACCAGTATCTCTCAAGTTCACCAGGCCTTTACCTAATCCTAAGCGCTTTTTGCGATGCCTGAGGCGCTCTCAAGCCCGGCAGCGCGCCTTTAGTTGCTTGGCGATGGAAGGGTGCGGTTAACAAGCGGCAGGCGGTTTGGTGTATGTGTGTGCGTAACGCGGGAACTCATCCTGCGACAGAGTTGCAGTCGGCGCGAAAGGCACAAGCCAGGCCCCCGTCTCAGCAACGCATTCTTCGCTCTACAACTTGTGCTCTGGTGTCGGCGGCCGTGCTTGGCGCTTGCTCGCAAAGCACTGCAACGCGCGATACTGACCTTGGCGTGATGACAAGCGCGCGTGTCGTGAGCGGCAGCCGCAATATCCCAAAGGGCGGCGGCCACTACAAAGTGGGTAAGCCTTACAAGGTCTCTGGGCGCTGGTACGTGCCGCGCAAAGATCCCAAGTACGACCGCCGCGGTGTGGCCTCCTGGTACGGAACTGCGTTCCATGGGCGGCGCACGGCTAACGGAGAAATCTATGACATGAACGCGCTGACGGCGGGCCATCGCACGCTGCCGCTGCCGTCATATGCTTATGTGACGAACCAGAAAAACGGCCGCACGATTTTGGTGCGCATCAATGATCGCGGTCCTTATGTCAACGATCGGATCATCGACCTGTCGAAGCGTTCTGCGCGTGAGCTTGGTTTTATGGGCCAGGGCCTTGCGCGCGTTCGCGTGCGTTATGCCGGACCTGCGCCTCTCAACGGCAGTGACGTCGCCGAACACCGGTTTTTGGCCACCCAACGCTGGTATCGAACACGTCGCCGGCTGGCCGAAGGCTCAGCGCTCCGCGCGGAAAGCGGTGGAGCGGAGCCTATCGTGACGGCGTCCACTAGGTCCATCGCGAGGAATCGCAATACCCAAATGGCGTCAGTGGGCAATGCCCTTGCGATCCAGCGAGCAAGCCTAGGTGGACCACCACGCTCCTACGTGGGGGCCGGCATCTTTTCTTCGCGTGCACAGGCTGAGCGCAGGCGCCACGAGTTAAACGGACTGGGACCCGTTGCGGTAAAGCGACTGAATTCGGGGCCAAAGCCAATCTTCCGCGTGCAGCTCGGACCCTTCGATGAAGTCGAGGCCGCCGCCGTCATCGCGCAGATCGCGGATCTTGGAATTGCCGATCGTGTTCATATATTGGAATAGCGAGAGACACGCAGGCTTAAAGCGTTGACACCGTAAGGCTGTTGCTTTGATAGTTTGGGGGAGGGTGCATCATTAAAATGATTCTGAAGGCCGACATGTCATTTTTGGCCAATTGGCGCATTGGCAATGCCATCTTGCGGTCGTTTGCAATGCTCGCGGTGGCGGTGCTCAGTTTTGGCTCGGCCGATGCCGGGCAAAGCAGCAATTTCGGCACGCGCGCTAAGGCTGCGATCTTGATGGACGCAGATACTGGCGCGATTCTGTTCCAGCACAATGCCGATGAGCTGCTGCCACCGGCGAGCATGAGCAAGCTGATGACGCTTGCCGTGGTCTTCAAGGCGATCAAGGTCGGACGGCTCTCGCTTGATGACGAGTTCGTCATGAGCGAGCACGCATGGCGCACAGGCGGGGCCCCTTCGCACACGTCGGCGATGTTTGTGCCCATAAATACCAAGGCGACAATCAGCGACCTTCTGAAGGGCATGATCGTTCAGTCGGGCAATGATGCCAGCATCGCTGTTGCGGAAGGCATCAGTGGTTCGGAAGAAGCCTTTGCAAAACGGATGACGGTTGAGGCCCGCCGCCTCGGGATGACCAAGTCTACTTTCAGGAACCCGACGGGGCTCTATCATCCAGATCATCTGATGACCGCGCGTGAGCTTGCTTTGCTCTCGCGCCATATTATTCGCGAGTATCCCGAGTTTTACAAAATCTTCTCCCAGAAACTCTTTAAGTACCGAAGGCACAAATTCTACAATCGCAATCCACTGCTGTCGGCCCGCATCGGTGTTGATGGGCTCAAGACAGGCTACATCAAGGCATCGGGTTATGGGATGGTTTCTTCGGCGGAACAGGATGGCAAGCGCCTGATCGCGGTCGTGATGGGGTTGCCGACGAAACGGGCGCGCAAATCGGAAAGTATCAAGCTTTTGAACTGGGGCTTTCGCAGCTTCACATCGTTCAAACTTTTCAATGCAGATGAGACGGTCGGCTATGCGCGCGTGTGGGGTGGCGAGCGCTTTTATGTCCCGCTCGTCGGCAAGGGCGAAGTCTCCGTCATTCTGCCGCGTGTTCCCGAGAACCCGCGCTTGAGGGCGGAAATCACCTATCAGGGTCCATTGAAGCCGCCAATTCGCAAAGGCGATCAGGTGGCCAAGCTGCGCGTGACGAGCCAGACGAATGCCGTTAACGAGGTGGCGCTCTATGCCGCTGAGGACGTGGAGCCGGGCAGTTTGTTCCGTCGCGGCCTCGACTCTTTGGCGCATTTGGCGCTGGGCTGGATCCCGCTCTAGCGCTGCCTCTCTCAAGCATGATAACCACGGCATCGACCGGGTGTAGCGCCCGGACGCAAGGTCTTAGTTGAGCGGCGAGCGCACGGTGGATCGGCGTAATGGCAGCAGTGGGAAAATTCATCACCTTTGAAGGCGGTGAGGGGTCTGGAAAGTCGACGCAAGTGCGGCTTCTAGCCGAACGCCTGCGGGCCCGCAGCCTCGACGTGCTCCTAACGCGTGAGCCCGGCGGCTCGCCGTTTGCCGAGACGTTGCGCACCATCATCCTGGACCCAAAAACGCCTGCGCACTCCGCCTTGTCGGAAGCGCTTCTATTCTATGCGGCACGGGCGGACCATTTGGACAAGACTGTGCGTCCCGCGCTGCTCTGCGGGCGCTGGGTCATCTGCGACCGCTTTTCCGATTCAACGCGCGTCTATCAGTGCGATGCCGGCGGCCTGTCTCTGGATGCGTTCCATGCGCTTGAAGAGATTGTCGTCAAGCCGACGTCTCCTGACGTAACCGTCATCCTCGATCTTCCCGTCGAGATTGGCTTGCAGCGCGTTGAGTCGCGACGCAACGAGGCACCACAGGCGAGCGCTACGCCAGATGCCTACGAAAAGCGCGGCCTCGATTTTCACCAGAAGCTCCGCGAGGCGTTTGCAGCGATCGCCAAGGCGGAGCCCCAACGATGCATACTCATCGACGCAAGTGCCGATGAGCAAGCCGTTGCAGATGCGATCTGGAGCGGCATCACCGACCGATTGCTGAAGGAGCCGCGCTGATGGCACGCGCGCCCGCCGTTACCCAGATCGAATCGTTGCCGGAGGCAGATCGTCTCGACGGTGTGCTGCACCCGCGCGAAACGCAGACGCTGTTTGGACATGAGGAGGCAGAGCGCACCCTGGCCGAGGCACTTTCCAGCGGGCGCATGCACCACGGCTGGTTGCTCGCCGGTCGCGATGGAATTGGCAAGGCCACGCTTGCCTATCGCTTCGCGCGGGCCGCTCTAGCAGGTCCTGACGAGCGGGATCCGAAAGGCCAAAGCTTAGCGGTTTCCGATGACACCGTTGCCAGCCATCAGGTGCGTGCGCTTTCGCATCCGGGCCTGCTCCTCATTCGGCGATCCTATGACACCAAGACAAAGCGTTTCACCGCCTCGATCCCCACCGATGCGGTGCGCCGCCTGCGCTCATTCCTGGCGCATCGCGCTGCCGATGACACATGGCGCATCGTCATCGTCGATAAAGCGGACGAACTGAACATCAACGCCGCCAACGCGCTTCTAAAGTCTCTGGAGGAGCCGCCGCCGGGTACCGTGTTCCTACTTGTGTCGTCTGCACCGGGACGGTTGTTGCCAACCATCCGGTCGCGCTGCCGCACACTGGCCCTCCAGCCGCTGTCGAACGACGCGCTGCGTGCCGCGGCAGCCCAGGCACTTGAAGCCACGGGCCAGGAGGAACCAGGCGTGGCTGACTGGCCGGTGCTGGAACGACTGTCGGAGGGCAGCGTCGGACGCCTTTTAGGTCTGTGGGCTGCGGGCGGACGGGAACTGCACGAGCGTATCGCAAAGCTCACCGCGAGCTTGCCGCAGGTCGATTGGCGCGGCGTGCACGCGCTGGCCGACGAGCTGCAACCGGCGGCTGCCCAGCAGCGTTTCGAGCTCTTTTTCGAGTTATTTCTCGGTCATCTCGCCCGGCTCATTCGCGCCCAAGTCACAGGCGAGGGTACGGCTGCGGAGCGCGAACTTGCCGCCCGCCTTATCGGCGAGGCCAAGCTTGCCTCCTTTGCTGCCCTGTGGGAAAGAGTAGCCCGCGAGAAGGCTGAGACAGTAGCGCTCAACCTGGATCGCAAAACTCTCATCCTGGACACGGTGAGCGGCTTGGTCGAAGCTACGCAGCCGTAACGTCCGTTAGCTGACATCGAAAGCCCGCTGAGCAGATGATTAAGATGCGAATGTTGACAGACTTGATAAGGCACTGCGCCCGAATGTGAGGCGAAGAGCGGCAATACACATCAGGACGTCAGAACTTTCGCATCTACCATCTGTCATCACGAGGACTTCAGTCCCATGAGCGGGCGCACCGAATTCTACATCACCACCGCGATTTCTTATCCCAACGGACAACCGCACATCGGCCATGCCTATGAGGCGATTGCGACGGACGCGATCGCGCGTTTTGAACGTCTCGACGGGAAGGAGGTCTTCTTCCTTACTGGTACGGACGAGCACGGCCTCAAGATGAAACAGACCGCGGCGGAACAGGGTCTGACACCGAGGGAGCTGGCCGACCGCAACGCCAAGCGATTCCGCGAGATGGCGGGCCTGCTCGGTTTGTCCAACGATGATTTCATTCGCACAACCGAGACGCGCCACTACCGCGCGTGCGAGGAGATCTGGCGGCGCATGGAAAAGTCGGGCGACATCTTCCTGGAAAACTACTCTGGCTGGTACTCAGTGCGCGATGAGGCGTTCTACAATGAGACCGAGACCACCCTTGGCGACGACGGCGTGCGCCGCGGGCCGCAAGGTACGCCCGTAGAATGGACTGAGGAGGAGACGTTTTTCTTCCGCCTTTCCGCTTACGAGGACAAGCTACTGGCGCACTATGAAGCGCACGCCGATTTCATTCTACCGCCGGAGCGGCGCAACGAGGTCATGAGCTTCGTGAAGGGCGGCCTGGATGATTTGTCGATTTCGCGCACGACGATCGACTGGGGCATCCCGGTTCCCAACGGAAAGCGGGATGCGAAGGAGGGGACGGAAAAGCACGTGATGTACGTGTGGGTCGACGCCTTGACCAATTACCTCACCGGCATCGGCTTCCCTGATGAAAAGGATAAGCGTTGGAGCTTCTGGCCGGCCGACGTACACGTCATCGGAAAGGACATTCTGCGTTTTCACGCGGTCTACTGGCCGGCATTCTTGATGTCGGCGGGGCTTCCGCTTCCGGCTCGCGTGTTCTCGCACGGGTTCGTCCTGAACAAGGGTGAGAAGATGTCGAAGTCGGTCGGCAACGTCATCGACCCCTTCGACCTCGTACACGCTTATGGTCTCGACCCCGTGCGCTACTTCTTTCTGCGTGAGGTCGTCTTCGGCCAGGACGGAAATTACAGCACCGAGGCGATCGTCAACCGCATCAATGCCGATCTTGCCAACGACTTGGGAAACCTTGCACAGCGCTCACTGTCGATGATTGCCAAGAACTGCGGAGGTAGGGTTCCTAAGCCCGGAGCATTCACCGACGCCGATCAGGCGATGCTCGCTGAGGCCGATGCAATCTACGCAAAGGCGCGCGAAGCAATGGACCGCCAGGCGGTGACGAAATACCTCGACGCGGTTTGGGCGGTGGTGGCGAAAGCAAACCGTTACTTTGCCGGCGAAGAGCCTTGGGTGAAAAAGAAGTCCGACCCCGAACGCATGGCGACCACTCTCTATGTGACCGCGGAAGTGGTACGCCAGATTGCGATCCTCGCTGCACCGGTCATGCCTCATTCGGCCGAGAAGCTTCTGGGCCTCTTAGGGCAGCCCGACGATGCCCACACGTTCAAGGCGTTGGGCGCGGCGGGACGGCTTCAGCCAGGCACCGTCTTACCTGAACCTACGGGCGTGTTTCCGCGCTACGTTGAGCCCGAGGCCGATGGCGTCGCTGAGAAAGCATCAGTGAAAAAGCCCGCGCCGAAGAGCCAAGGCAAGGAGAAAAAGGGCAAGGCAAAAAGTGGGTAAGGACAAGAAGACCGCGTCATGAAGTTTGTCGACCATCACTGCCATCTCGACTTCCCGCAGCTGGCGGAGGATCGTACCGGCGTGCTGGCGCGCGCGCGTGAGGCCGGCGTTGGCGTGCTCGTGACAATCTCCACGCGCATCCGCCGGTTTCCCGAAATTCTGGGCATCGCCGAAGAGCACGCGAACGTCTATTGCTCGGTGGGCACGCACCCGCACAATGCACATGAGGAGCTTGACATTCCACTTGAGGAGATCGTGCGCCTCAGCGAGCATCCCAAGGTGGTGGCAATCGGGGAGGCAGGGCTCGACTATTACTACAAGCACTCGAGCCCAGAAGCTCAGGCGGAAGGGTTTCGCCGCCATATCGCCGCTGCACGCCAGACCGGGCTTCCGCTGGAGATTCACACGCGTGATGCGGAGGAGGACACCGTGCAGATTTTAGAAGACGAGCACGCCAAAGGTCCGTTCCCGGCGATCTTGCATTGCTATACCGGCGGACCAGAGTTGGCGGCGCGCGCGCTGAAGCTCGGCCTCTATGTCTCATTTTCCGGAGTGGTCAGCTTCAAGAAGTCGGATGCGCTGCGCGAGATCGCTAAGTCTGTGCCGCTTGAGCGCTTGCTGGTTGAGACCGACGCGCCGTTTCTGGCGCCCATGCCCTATCGTGGCAAGACGAACGAGCCGGCCTATGTGGTCCACACGGCGGCCGCGATCGCCCAGGCGCGCGGCCTTTCCATCGACGAGCTGGCGGCGGCCACGACGCAGAATTTCTTCCGTCTCTTTAAGAAAGTGCCGCGGCCTGAGGCCAATGGTACGGCTACAGCATGAGTTTACGGGTTACGATCCTCGGCTGCGGTTCATCAGGCGGCGTGCCGCGCATTGGGACCATGTGGGGTGCCTGTGACCCCGCCAATCCGAAGAACCGAAGGCGGCGATGCGCAGCGCTTGTCGAGCGAACCGCCAACGGCCGGCGCACGCGCGTCTTGGTTGATGCATCGCCCGACCTGCGTGAGCAGTTGTTGAGCGTGCGTGCCGATGCGCTTCACGGCGTCCTCTTTACGCACGACCATGCCGATCACACTCACGGCATCGATGATCTGCGTATGGTGTGTTACGCGATGAAGCAGCGTATCGACATCTGGGCCGATGCTGAGACGCTGGCCAGTTTGGAGCAAAGGTTCGGCTACTGTTTCGTAAAGCCACCTGGCTCGGGCTACCCCGCAATCCTGAATCCGCACATCATCAACCCACCTGACCCTATTGTGATCGATGGCCCGGCCGGTCCCATCGAGGCCATTCCCGTCCCGCAGGCGCACGGCGATATGACCTCGTTGGGATTCCGCATCGGCGGTTTTGCCTATTCGCCCGACATCAGCGACGTGCCGGAAGCGTCGATACCGTTGCTGCAGGGTCTTGATGTGTGGGTCGTGGATGCGCTGCGCTTCACGCCGCATCCTAGCCATTTCCACGTCAAGCGGGCACTGGAGTGGATTGGGCGGCTGAAACCCAAGCGCGCCGTCCTGACCCATATGACGACCGATCTCGACTACGACGCACTCAAGCGCGAGCTGCCCGAGGGCGTTGAGCCGGCTTTTGACGGGATGGTGATCGAAGTCGGCTAAGCGTTACTAGCGTCAGTTTTTTTGCCAGAGGCGGGGGGCGAAGGCTTTGGCTTTGGCTTCGGTTTGCGCTTCTGCCATTCGCGAAAGTTCACCACGCGACCATTGAACGTACACTCAGGGGCGGCCAACTCCAAAAACAGTGGCGCTACGTCTTCAGGCGTGGGGAGGGTTTTGGGATCTTCGCCGGGGAACGCTTTGGCGCGCATCTCGGTTTGGATGCTGCCGGGATCGATGAGGTTGGCGCGCACAGGTGTGCTTTCAACCTCGCGCGCATATGTCTTGACCAGCGTCTCTAGCCCCGCCTTCGAGACGCCATAGGGTCCCCAATAGGCACGCTTTGCACTCGCCGCGCCCGAAGAGGTGGTGAACACTGCGCGCCCGGCATCAGAATGTTTGAGCAGTGGATCGAGCGTGCGGATTAGCCGCCAGTTCGCAGTCAGATTGATGTCGAGCACAGCCTTCCACGCATCTTCGGTGACGTGGTTAAGTGGTGAGAGGGGACCGAGGATTCCAGCATTCCCAATAAGAATGTCGAGCTTGCCCCAGCGCTGATAGAGGGTCGGTCCGAGCTGGTCGATTTTTGCGCCATCGCGCAGATCGAGCGTAAGGAGCGTTGCCTTGCCGCCCAACGTCCTGATCTCATCGTCAAGCTCTTCCAGGGCTCCAACCGTGCGTGCCGTTATGATGACGTGGGCGCCATGGCGCGCCAGGGCCAGCGCTACCGCACGGCCAATCCCACGCGAGGCGCCCGTTATGAGGGCTAGGCGGTTGGTAAACGTCGTCTTGGATGTCATTGGCGAGATCCAGAGTGCGGGCGGGCGTGTTCTTTGCTCTCTAGACACCTAGCCGCCACCCGGGCCTAGAGGCAAGCCTCAGAGCCCGTTCTGGTTTCCAAGCCGCAAAATAAAATGTCCAGGCGAGATCAGCGCAGCCGGCCTACCCAACCTCGGCGAGCAGTGACAACTGCCGCGGGGCGGACTGACCATTCTGGTCGGTAAGCGCGGTTGGGTATTCGCCCGTGAAGCAGTGATCTGTGAACTGCGGGTTTTGCGCATCGCGGTGATCGCATCCCAAGGCGCGGTAGATGCCTTCGACGGAAAGGAAGGCAAGGGAGTCGGCGCCGAGGAATTCGCGCATTTCCTCCAGGTTCTTGTTGGCGGCCAATAGTTCCACCTTTAGGGGCGTATCGATGCCGTAATAGTCGGGATTCGTGATGGGCGGCGAGGCAATGCGCATGTGGACCTCTTTGGCGCCGGCCTCATACATCAGTCCCACGATTTTTTTCGAGGTCGTACCGCGCACGACGCTGTCATCAACGAGCACAATACGATTGCCGCGAATAATGCTGGCCGTGGCCGAGTGCTTGAGCTTCACGCCCAGCGCGCGGATGCGCTGCTCTGGTTCAATGAAGGTGCGGCCCACGTAGTGATTGCGGATGATGCCGAGCTCGAAGGGAACGTTGGCCTCTTGTGAAAAGCCAATGGCGGCGGGAACGCCTGAGTCGGGTATGGGAACAATGACGTCGGTGCCGGCGGGAGCCTCGCGTGCGAGCTGCACGCCCATCTGCTTGCGGATGTCATAGACGGTGCGTCCCCCCACAATGGAGTCGGGCCGCGCGAAATAGATGTACTCGAAGATGCAGGGCCGCGCAGGTCGCAGCGGGAAGGGACGGTGGCTTTCCAGTCCGTGCTCGGTGATGACGACGACCTCGCCGTTTTCCACCTCGCGGAGGAACTTCGCACCCACTATGTCGAGTGCACAGGTCTCCGATGCGAGCACATACGAAGAGCCGAGCTGGCCAATGACCAAAGGACGGATGCCAATAGGATCGCGCGCACCGATCAGCATGTTGTTGGTGAGGGCGACGAGCGCATAAGCACCTTCGATCTGACGCAGCGCGTCTACGAAGCGCTCAACAATGCGCCGCTTTGGCGAGCGCGAGAGCAGATGCAAGATCACTTCCGTGTCGGATGTCGACTGGCAGATTGCGCCAGAGGAGACCAGGTCGCTGCGCAACGTCAGCGCGTTG
>JAUWCP010000130.1 GCA_030609245.1 Hyphomicrobium sp. | reverse complement strand
GATGATCACCGAATACGCCAAGCGTTTCGGCATCTACGATGATCTGCTGCCCGTTCTTTCCATGTCGCTCGGCGCGGGCGAGACGACGCTTCTGCGCATGGCCACTGCCTATGGCATGCTAGCCAATGGTGGCCGGAAGGTGCGCGCAACACTCATCGATCGCATTCAGGACCGTTGGGGACGCACGGTATGGCGCCACGACCAGCGTGTATGTGAGAACTGCAAGGCAGAAGAGTGGACGGGCCAGGACGAGCCCCAAATATTCGATGATCGCCAACAGATCATCGATCCCCATACCGCCTATCAGCTGACATCGATTCTGGAGGGTGTGGTTCAATACGGCACGGGGCGCTCGCTCAAGAAGCTGGGGCGTACGCTTGCGGGAAAGACGGGCACGACCAATAAGGAAAAGGACGCTTGGTTCGTCGGTTATTCGCCCGATCTGGTCGTCGGCGTGTTCGTCGGATACGACACGCCGCGGCCCATGGGCAAAGGCCAGACGGGCGGGCGCGTCGCCGCACCTATCTTCGGTTCATTCATGAAGAAGGCGCTCGCCGACAAGCCCGCTACGCCGTTCCGAATTCCCCCTGGTATCAAGCTGGTGCGTATCAACCACCGGACGGGCTTGCGGGCATCGGCCGATCAGCCAGACACCATCATGGAAGCGTTTAAACCTGGCGGGGGACCCGACGACGCCTACTCGGTGATAGGGATGTCGGACGTGACGGAGGCGGGTTCGGCGTTCAACGACACCTCCCAGCCTGCACCGCAGCGCCCAACCTTTGGGTCGGGACGGGGCGGCCTGTGGTGATCGCGCGCTGAGCGCGGCCTAGAGCCTGATTCACGTTCTTGCCGGAGACCTCCCAGACTTGGCGAGCGATTCCATCAAGAACGATCTTGCTCTAAGGCGTCTTTGCTGGCGTGAGGACTGGATGCGTTTACATACGCGGTTTCGATCACTATATCACTGCATCTGAATCCAACACATCGCATTCGTTTCTGGAGTCTGCCATGCGCGCCGAATCGCAAAAGCTCGTCGATTCCATCAAGGAGGCATTGGTCCTCTTAAGGAGGCATCTTTGACTGGGATACTGCTGACGCTCGGCTGGCGGAATTCAACAAGCAGGCCGAGGATCCCAGCCTGTGGAATGATCCCAGGAGCGCACAAAAAGTCATGCGCCAGCGCCAACAGCTGGAGCGCTCGATGGCAGCTTACCAATCGCTGGAGCGCGATCTTGAAGATAGCGTGACGCTGATCGAGCTGGGCGAGGCCGAGGGCGATGATGCCAGCATCGCCGAAGGCGGAGCGCAGTTGCGCAAGATTGCCGAGGAGGCGCAGCGGCGCAGCGTCGAGGCGTTGTTGTCGGGTGAAGCCGACGCCAACGACACCTACTTGGAAGTTCACGCTGGGGCCGGCGGTACCGAAAGCCAGGACTGGGCCTCAATGCTGGCGCGCATGTACATGCGCTGGGCGGAGGACCGCGGCTACAAGGTGAAGGTGATCGAGGAGAGCCCCGGCGAAGAGGCAGGCTTCAAGTCAGTGACCATCGAGATCAAGGGGGAAGATGCCTACGGCTGGCTCAAGACAGAGTCGGGCGTGCATCGGCTGGTGCGCATTTCACCCTACGATAGCAACGCGCGCCGGCATACGAGCTTTGCCTCCGTGTGGGTCTACCCAGTGGTCGATGACGACATTGAAATCGAAATCAACGACGGCGATTGCCGGATCGATACGTACCGATCCTCAGGTGCGGGTGGACAGCACGTCAATACGACGGACTCCGCAGTGCGCATTACGCACTTGCCAACCGGCATTGCGGTTGCGAGCCAGCAGGAGCGTTCGCAGATCAAGAATCGTGCGATTGCGTGGGCGATGTTGAAGTCACGTCTCTATGAGCAAGAGCTCAAGAAACGAGAGGAGAAGGCGTCAGCCGAAGCCGCGAGCAAAACCGAGATCGGCTGGGGTCACCAGATCCGCTCCTACGTGCTGCAGCCCTATCAGCTGGTGAAGGATCTGCGCACCGGCACGCAGAGTTCCGACCCCACAGCCGTGTTGGACGGCGCGATCGAACCCTTTATCGAGAGCGCTCTGGCGCAGCGCATCGAGGGCGGCGGTCCTGTACACGTCGAGGATCTTGAATAGGCTAGCGGCAGCCCCGTTTGGCAACGGCGCCGATCATTGGCTGCTCTCAGTCGGAGCGTTGGCGGCCGAAAAAAAGATGCCGACCCCAAGCAGCGCGGCGAGGGGTAGTGCCAGGCTCCAGAAGGTTAGCAAGATATAGCCGTAGGCCCCGGCAATAGTTCCGATGATGAAGGCAAGAACAGTCGGCGCGGTGCGTTCAAAGCGCCGCCTGGCGCGCTCGCTCACGTCGGGGATGCCACGGTACATATCGATGAAGTCGATCACAGCTTGTGCGCAGTTGGTCGTCATAATTGTGGTTGAGGGGTGAGCGGCGAAGATGAGTCTTGCGTAACCGTTTTGTACCGCCATGGCCGAGACGCCAAGGAGACCAGCGAGGATCGGACCGGCCTTGTCGGGTTCTATGACCGGAGATACCGATTGACCGACGAACATGCAGCTTAAGAGCAGCACGCCCTGCATCACAAGAAGGACACGAAGAGGGGAACGCTTCTTTTGCTCATAGCCCACCACAATGAAGCGCGTGATAGCGACAAAGATCACGAACATCGGCAACGCGAGCAACTTCAAAATGAGGCCAGAGGATCCATGCACGATGTCGGAACCTATCACTGTGAAGTTGCCGGTGATGTGAGAGGCAAATAGCCCGTACAGGGCGACGAAGCTGATAACGTCGACAAAGCCCGATACGAACGATAGGGGCACCGTCGCACGAAGTGCGCGACCCAATGGCTCCAGCGGCAACTCGACGCTCGACATTGCACTCTCCCGATCTGCACAAGGATGCCGCCTGGCACGAGCGGCCTGGCGCATTTACTCGCTGCTGATGGGGGTAAAGCCAGTGAGAGCTGCGGGCAAGCCGCTTTACGCTGAATTGCCGCGTCGGCGCCGTTCCTACTCCTGGACGCGATGGCAGGCGATAGGTGCGCGCCTTCTCCCAATCACTTCGCCGCTGGCGCGCTGACGCGGGCGATTGCTTGCAAGATGAGCTTTTGCGCTTCTGCCGCGTCGCCCCAATGTTCGATCTTGGCCCACTTTCCCGGTTCCAGATCCTTGTAATGGGAGAAAAAGTGTTCGATCTGCTGCACGGAGATTTCGGGCAGATCGGAATAGTTTTCGATCTTGTCGTAGCGCTTCGTCAGTTTCCTACTTGGCACCGCGACGATCTTTTCATCGCCTCCGCCCTCGTCCTCCATGACGAGCACGCCAACGGGACGGCAATTGATCACGGCTCCAGGGACAAGCGCGCGCGTGTTACAGACGAGGACGTCGATGGGATCGCCGTCGGCGGACAGAGTGTGCGGCACAAAACCGTAGTTTCCAGGGTAGCGCATGGGTGTGTGGAGGAACCGGTCGACGACAAGCGTGCCTGAGGCCTTGTCCATCTCATACTTGATTGGCTCTCCGCCAACGGGAACCTCGATGATCACGTTGATGTCGAGCGGCGGGTTGTTCCCAACGGCGATCGCATCGATGCGCATGGGTTTGGCTCCTGGTCGTTCGTTGAAAACATCTGTGCCGATGTGAGAGTGCACAGAGGCGATAGGGGGTGTGAGAAAACCTTGGTGCAATGTGGCCCGTTGCCGCTTAGCCCTTTCTCTTGCCTCCCGGGGGTATCAACCTATCACCCTAGCGTCGAGTGGGGACGTGGCCGGCGGAGGCGAACGTGCTAGAAGCCGTTCTTCCTCACGACTGGATCACCAATGCGTCCGCCGCCAAACCCTCTGAAACTGATCGAAACCGCAGGCTTTGAAGACTACGCGCTTCTTGATAGCGGGGCAGGGCGCAAGCTGGAGCGTTTTGGCAAGATCGTTGTCGACCGGCCCGAGCCGCAGGCTCTGTGGTCGCCGCATTTGGCCAGGGCGAAGTGGGACGAGGCCCACGCCGTCTTCGCCGGCGAGGACGACGAGGACAAGGGCCGCTGGCGCATCGAAAAGCCGGTGCCGGAGAGCTGGCCCGTTAAAGTGCGCGGCGTGACGATGCTGTGCCGGTTGTCGGGATTTCGGCACATGGGACTGTTTCCCGAACAGCTTCCGCACTGGGAATGGATGTTAGCGCGCCTGGCCGAATGCCGCGATGAGCGCCCGCGGGTTCTGAACCTCTTTGCTTACACGGGCGCTGCCTCCCTACTTGCGGCCGCAGCTGGCGCGCATGTCACGCACGTTGATGCCTCCAAGAAGGCGATCGCGTGGGCCAAGGAGAACCAAGCAGCCTCTAAGCTGGAGGACGCGCCCGTCCGTTGGATCCTCGATGACGCACAAAAATTCGTGGCGCGCGAGGTGCGTCGAGGCAAGTCTTACGATCTCATATTGGTCGATCCTCCGAAGTTTGGGCGCGGCCCTGACGGGGAGATTTGGGACCTGTTCACGAGCCTGCCGCCTTTGATGACCGATTGTGCAAATCTGCTCGCGCCCGCGCAAGCAGCATTGGTCCTGACGGTCTATGCTATTCGTGCGTCGACGCTGGCCTTCGATCAGCTTGTGCGCGAGGTGCTGGGCGCGCGAGGCGGCAGCTTCGAGTCGGGCGAGCTTGCCATTCGTGAAGACAAAGGTGAGCGTGCGGTCCCGGCATCGCTTTTTACCAGGTGGATGTGCGATGACGCAGCGCGCCCATGAGCTGGCATCGGCGCCGAAGCCGATTACCAGCCTGCAAAATGAGAAGGTGAAGGCGATCCGCGCGCTGGAGATGCGCAAGGTCCGCAAGGAGACGGGGCTGTTCGTTGCCGAAGGCGCATCGATCCTCATTACCGCGCGCGAGCACGGCTTCGCACCGGAGACACTGGTCTTTCAAGCGGGGACGGCGCCAAGCGGAGTGGCCCGCGGCCTCGTCGATTGGGCGCTAGGCGCGGGTGCTGAATGCCTTGAAGTGAGTGAGGCGGTGCTAGGGAAACTCGCATCGAAAGACAATCCGCAAAACATGCTAGCCGTGTTTCGCCAGCGCTGGCGCGCGGCGCGGGATGCGGCGAAAGCAGTGTCCGCAGAACTATGGTTGGTATTGGAAGAGGTGCGCGATTCTGGCAACCTCGGCACGATCATTCGCACCGTCGATGCGGTCGGCGCGTCTGGCGTGATCTTGATCGGTAATTGCTGCGATCCCTATGCGCGCGAGTGCGTGCGCGCAACGATGGGCTCGGTGTTCGCCGTGCCTCTTGTGAAGATGACGCGCGAGGCGTTCCTAGGTTGGCGGGCCGCTTGGAAAGGAGAGATCATCGGCACGCACCTCGACGGTCAGGAGGACTTCCGCAAGGTGCAGCCTGGTGGACCGGTGTTGTTGCTGATGGGCAGCGAGGGTCCGGGATTGTCAGACGAGTTAGCGAGAACGTGCACGCATCTGGTCAAGATCCCTATGGCGGGGCAGCTCGACTCGCTTAATCTGGCGGTGGCCGCGGGCCTGGTGCTCTACCAGCTACGTGGCCCGAACCTGGCGCTTTAGACGAATGCGCATTGAATATCATCGCACCTTGATTGCCGACCGCGTGCGCAACGACGCCTTCGCGCGCGCGCTGAAATCGGTCATTCGCAAGGGTGAGACGACGGTTGCGGATATTGGCGCTGGCACGGGGATTTTGGCTCTCATTGCAGCGCGTCTCGGTGCGCGCGAGGTCTTTTTATATGAGGCGGCCGAAGTTGCTGGCGTAGCCGAGAAAGTGTTGAAGGCAAACCGCGCGTCCAACTGCCATCTGATCCCCTGCCACTCGACTGAAATGGAAGATCCGCCGCGGGTCGACGTCGTCGTGTCTGAAACGCTTGGGAATTATCCCTTCGAAGAGAATGCTATCGAGACGCTGAACGATGCACGCCGGCGTTTTCTGAAACCTGGTGGCGTGATCATCCCTGGCCGTTTGGAGCAATTCGTGACGCCGGTTATCAGCGATCGCATCCACGGCGAGTTGTGTGCCTGGGAGGACGTCGGATTCGATCTCGATCTCTCGCCCGCGATGACGATGAGCTTCAACAACATTTACGTGCGCACCCTGGCGCCTAAAGAGCTGCTTGATGATGGCGCAAGCGCCAAGGTGTGGGATGCCATCGACTTCACGAAGCAGAACCGGTCGGCGCGTAAAGGCGAGGTCATCTGGCGCTTGTCGCGCACAACAACGATCTTCGGATTTGCCACGTGGTGGGCTGCAGAGCTGGTGCCTGGCATCACGCTATCGACCGCGCCTGATGCGCCGCGAACGCATTGGGAGCAACTCTATTTTCCGCTGCTGACGCCGTTGAAGGCCCGTGGGGGTGAGGCAGTGACGATTTCGCTGCGTTCACGCACATCCATGGACGCGGGAACGCACGTGGCCTGGACGGCGACGCGGCTCAACGCAAAAGGGCAAAGGCTAGAGCGCCAAGCGTTGAACCTCGATAAGGGGTTTCTTCCCTGAAAGACAATCGCGCGTGCCGCTCTAGAGCCTGATCGTTTCACTTGGACGCACTTGAGCCGTTCCAAGTGAAACGTGAATCAGTCTCTACACTTTTGATTTAGAGTAAGATTCACTTATCTGTTGGAAACCTCTCGGACTTGGCGAGTGATTCCATCAAGAACGACCTTGCTCTAAGCTTGAAGCGCCACGATGGTCGAGGCGAT
>JAUWCP010000090.1 GCA_030609245.1 Hyphomicrobium sp. | reverse complement strand
AGTTATCAAACCTCGAGCTGATGGAGTTCATCGAAACGGAACTGGAGCGCAACCCGCTCTTGGAGCGCGACGAGAATAATGAGGACCCAGTGTGCGAGGACACAGAGACTCCTGAGTTGACAAAGCCCGAGGAGCCATCTGCTGCGCCCACGGACGACAATTGGCTTGATCTTGCCAAGCCCGCAGACCCAGAGAGCGGCTTTGATTCCGACTACGAGAACGTTTTTACCGACGCAGCGCCCGCCGACATTGGCCCCAACCAGAGCGGGTTAGGCTGGGCCTCGCTGCGCCAACGCTCGCCGGGAATGGATGACGGCGTTAACATCGAGGCCTTCGTCGCCAACGATGTCACACTACGTCAGCACTTGAGCGAGCAGCTACCTCTCGTTCTCAAAGAACCTGCCGAGAGGATCATCGGCCAATACCTGATCGACATGGTCGACGATGCTGGCTACCTGCCGGCAGATCTCGGCGCTCTCACTGACAAGCTTGGTGCACCGCCCGAACTCATTGAGCGAGCAATCGTCGGCTTACAGACGCTCGATCCACCAGGCGTTTTTGCACGTACGCTCGCCGAGTGCCTCGCACTCCAGCTCAAAGAGCAAAATCGCTACGATATGGTGATCGGAACTTTCTTGGACAATCTGCATCTTCTCGCAAGCCACAATCTTTCCGGCTTGCGAAAAGTGGTCGGCGTGGAGATGGAGGAGCTGGCCGAGATCATTACGGAGATCAAGCGGCTCGACCCGAAGCCGGGCCTGAAATTCGGCTCCGTCCAAGTGCAGCCCGTCGTGCCAGATGTGCTCGTTCGCCCGGCACCCGACGGCAGTTGGATCGTCGAGCTCAATACCGACACGCTGCCTCGCGTGCTCGTCAACCGCACTTATCTTGCGCGCGTGTCGAAGACGGCATCTTCGCACGACGACCACAACTATCTCGTCGAATGCCTGCAAACCGCCAACTGGCTGGTCAAGAGCCTCGATCAGCGCGCACGCACAATTTTGAAGGTCGCCGAGGAAATTGTGCGCCAGCAAGACGGCTTCTTCATTTACGGCGTCCAGTACCTGCGGCCGCTAAATCTGAAGACGGTCGCCGACGCCATTTCCATGCACGAGTCGACCGTGTCCCGCGTGACCTCCAACAAGTACATGGCCACGTCGCGCGGCATCTTCGAGTTGAAATACTTCTTCACCTCGGCAATCGCCTGTGCCGGCGAGGGGGAGGCGCACTCCTCAGAATCTGTTCGCCATCGGATCAGGCAGATGATCGACGGCGAAACACCAGCCTTCGTACTCTCCGACGATAAGATTGTTGAAAAGCTGAAGACGGACGGCATCGATATCGCCCGCCGGACGGTGGCGAAATATAGAGAAGCGATGCGTATCCCCTCGTCCGTGCAACGCAGGCGCGATAAGCGCCTAACGGAGCACCTCGAGCGCCTGGCCCAGGCTTGAGAAGGGGGAATCCCTTAATATTTGGGCTTTTCTGCCCGGTATCGGTGCAATTCTAGGGCCAGCACCTTGGATCTTGGTGATAGATTGTCCATATCCTAGCGCATCGGCCTGGAGCCAAAAAACGGGAGATTTCTTTCACCAACTGCTTGATCTAACTCGATAATGGCCTTGATCTTGCAGAGTTGGGGGAGGGACGCGACATCATTCCAGCGTCGGCGAAGCGGTTTCCCGCCCAAATGCGCTCATTTGACGTTACAAGCGGCGCTTGCAGCGGCACCCTAAGGGGTGCAGTAGCTGTCCCAAAATTAGCCGGGTTAGCGGCGCAGAGCTTCTATTGGAAGCATTGAGGGTAACGATTGGACGACGACAGCCCCGCCAGCCCGGTGATCTTCTCCGTGGCGAATTGGGGCAATGGTGAGTTGGCGTCAGCGAGGCGGCCATGCGGTACGACCTTTCGGATGCCACTTTTGTGGTTTTTCACAATGCCGCTGGCGATGGCGTGAGCTTTGTCTATCAGTACCCTAGCGGGAATATCGACTGAAACGACAAGGGCTCACGCGCAATAGGCCACGCCGCCGGCATAACGGCGGCAGTCACGGAGTGAGGGCAGAGTTCCGAGCACCAGCCTTGTTGCTGGAGGCATTTTAGAAATCGGCGACTCTAAAAACCGAGAGGGACGCGACTCATGATGGATCTGCATGATCTGCTGACCCCCGATGGGATCATTGCGTCGCTGAGAGCGACGAACAAGAAGGACACGTTGCAGGAACTTTCGGCGGTCGCAGCAGCGAAAACCGGGATCGATGCGCGTGAGATCTTTAATACGCTTCTGCAGCGAGAGCGCTTGGGCTCAACCGGTCTGGGACGCGGGATCGCCATTCCCCACGTCAAGCTCAACGCTCTTCAAGAGATTGTTTGTCTCTTTGCGCGGTTGGAAGTGCCGATCGAGTACGAATCTCACGACGGCCAACCCGTTGATCTCGTTTTCATGCTGCTCGCACCGGAAGACGCGAGCGGTGATCACCTAAAGGCACTGGCGCGCATCTCACGACTGGTGCGCGAACCGTCCATCCTCGATGATCTGCGTAACGCATCCGACGCCGCCGCGCTGCACTCCGCGCTGACTATGGTCGCGCCCTCGCACGCAGCTTGAGCGTTTGCCTAAAGAGTAGCCGCCGCCGGTGCGGGGCAGCCAGCCGTATCGCCCAGCAAGAACATGGCAGCGAGCGCTACGCCGCCCACAACGATGCGCCACCACCCGAATAGCGCGAAACCATGGCGGCTCACATAATTCAGTAGATGGCGCACGACGAACACGGCTGCAAAAAAGGCCGTGACGAACCCCACCGCGATATTTGCAATGTCTGAGGGCTGCAGGATCGACCAGTTCTTGTATAGGTCGAAGGCAAACGCCCCCACCATCGTCGGCATGGCAAGAAAGAAGGTGAACTCCGCAGCCGAGCGCTTGTCGGTGCCCATCATCATTGCACCGACGATGGTCGCGCCTGAACGCGAGACCCCCGGGATCAGCGCCAGACATTGAAAGAGCCCGATCTTGAAGCAGAGTCCCGGCGGATACGCCATCACATCGGTGTAGCGCACATCGAACTGGATTCGATCGACGATGAGGAGGATCACGCCGCCGATAACAAGCATTGAGGCAATGAGCACCGGCGTTTCAAACAGGATACTTTTGATAAAACCGTGTGCGCTGGCGCCGACGACCGCCGCAGGCAAAAAGGCCAGCAAGATGCCAATAACGAAGCGGCGCGCGCCAGCATCACTGGGAAGCGCGACCGCAATTCGCGTCAGCTTGACGGCATAGACACTCAAGATCGCCAAAATTGCGCCCAGCTGAATCAGCACCTCAAAGGTCTTGCCCGGCGTGCAGACGTCAAGAAAATGCTCGGTCAGCAGCAGGTGCCCAGTCGACGAAACGGGTAGAAATTCGGTGACACCCTCGATGAGGCCGAGCAGGATTACTTGCCAGGTCGGCATTGGCGTTCTCTAGGTTCTTGGTATTTCGGTTGGATGGGTTGCCTTGCAGGCTGCGATGCTTAGCAGGATTTCGCCAGACTTTGTGCTACATCCGCGCAACATGCGGCGATTGTCGTCGGATTGGCACCTTGGAGCCTACCTTGACGAATCGCCAGTTGGGCCGCGTGTTGGGGCAGCATAAGCAAAATGCCTTTGGGCAATGAGCGGGGACTCCCAGAACAGAGATGTACAAGCTCATTCACTTTCAGCTCTGTCCTTTCTCCCGGGCGATCCGCATCGCAATGGCTGAACTCGGGCTTGAGGTCGAGCTTGTCGTCGAGCACCCCTGGGGATGGCAGCCGGAATTCCTCGCCTTGAATCCGGCCGGCGAACTCCCCGTACTCCAGGTTGAGGATGGCCCCACGCTGTGCGGCGCGTATGCAATTTCTGAGTACCTCACCGAGGAGATAGCCGAAAGCCAGCCAGAGCGCGGCGGCGCCCCCCTCTTTCCGGGAAACCGCGCCGAACGCGCCGAGGTCCGCCGCCTGGTGGATTGGTTCAACGGAAAGTTCAATCGCGAGGTGACGCATGAGCTCTTGAGTGAGAAGGTCTACGCTCGCTATATGCCGGGCGGCAGCACAACGCCCGACGCCGACATCCTCCGCGCCATCCGCGCCAACCTGCGCTACCATATGAGTTACGTAAATCATCTGGCGCATCAGCGGAGCTGGCTCGCGGGCGACGAGTTGTCATTTGCTGATCTCGCAGCGACTGCGCACATTTCGTCGGCCGACTATTTGGGCGAGGTGCCATGGGAAGAGTTTGGCGTGGCCAAGGTCTGGTATGCACGAATCAAATCGCGGCGCACGTTCCGCACGATCCTGACCGATCGCATTCCGGGCATCGCGCCCCCCGCACACTATGCCGACTTGGATTTCTGACACCGCAGTTAGAGGATCAGCCGTGACCGCCGACCTAAAAGAAACGGTCACCCGCGAAGCGGAAGCCCTGGGCTTTGATGCCGTGCGCATCACCACGCCACACGCCATCACAGACGCGGGCCATCATTTGATGGAATTTCTCGAGGCCGGCCGCCACGGAGATATGACATGGATGGAAACGACCGCCGAGCGGCGACGCGACCCTTCCAACCTGTGGCCTGACGCACGCTCCATCATCATGCTGGGCATGAGCTACGCGCCGGCGGCCGATCCGCTCGCGGCGCTCGACGAGCCGACACGTGGCGCGATTTCGGTCTATGCCCAAGGCAAGGACTACCACGATATCCTCAAGGCGAAGCTCAAGACCCTCGCCGCGAGTCTGGCCGACAAGAGCGGCGCCGAAGTCAAGGTCTTCGTCGACACTGCACCGGTGATGGAAAAGCCGCTGGCCGCCGCCGCCGGGGTCGGCTGGCAGGGCAAGCACACCAACCTCGTGTCGCGCGAGCATGGCTCATGGCTTTTTCTGGGGGCGATCCTCACAACCGCAGAACTCCCGCCCGATCAACCTGAAACCGATCTTTGCGGCAGTTGCCGGCGCTGCCTGGACGTCTGCCCAACGGCGGCGTTTCCCGCCCCCTACATGTTGGATGCGCGCCGCTGTCTTGCCTACCTCAGCATCGAGCACAAGGGGCACATCGCAGAAGAATTCCGCAAGCCCATGGGCAATCGCATCTTTGGCTGCGACGATTGTCTTGCGGTATGTCCGTGGAACAAGTTCGCAGCGTCGGCACGCGAGGCGCGGTTTCATACCCGCGCTGCGACAGACAACCCGCCACTTGCCGATTTGCTCACCCTTGACGACCGCGCATTTCGCGACCAGTTCACGGGCACCCCCATCAAACGCACAGGACGTGATCGTTTCTTGAGAAACGTACTGATCGCCGCCGGCAACTCTGGAGACGCGACTTTGCTGCCCAAAGTGGAAGCTCTTCTTGACGACGGCTCACCGCTCGTGCGCGCTATGGCCGTTTGGGCCACGCGCCAGTTGACCTTGGAAGACGTCGGCGAGCCGTTCAAGCGCCGCCATTTGGCACGCGAAGGAGACCCTATCGTGCGTGCCGAATGGCAGGCCGCTACCCCATCATGACTCATCTATTCTGTTTCGGTCTTGGCTACAGTGCGCTGCGACTTGCCAGAATTGGTGCTGCGCAAGGGTGGACGATAAGCGGTACAGCGCGCACAGCTGTCGGCGCTGAAAGAATTGCTGCGGAAGGGTTTTATCCCTTCGTATTCGATGGGCGTGCGCCGGGACCCGGCGTTCGCGACGCCTTGGCCTCGGCAACGCACGTCCTCGTCTCCGTGCCGCCCGAGGAAGAGGGCGACCCTGTCTTGCGCCATCATACAGCCGACCTGCACGCCGCATCGTCGCTTGCCTGGGTTGGCTACCTATCGACCGTCGGCGTCTACGGCGACCGCCAGGGCGGATGGGTGGACGAAACGAGCGAGACGCAGCCCATTTCACAGCGAAGCCGCCGACGCCTCGCTGCGGAGGATGCCTGGCACGCGTTCGGCGCGCGCACCAATCGGCGCGTTCATATTTTCAGGCTCGCTGGAATCTATGGGCCCGGGCGCAGCGCCATTGACCGTCTGCAGGACGGAACGGCGCAGCGCATCGTCAAGCCAGGCCAGGTTTTCAATCGCATTCACGTCGATGACATCGCTGCGATAATAAACGCGGCCATTGCCGGCCACGGGACGCAGCAGGTCTACAACGTGACGGACGACGAGCCCGCTCCTCCCCAAGACGTCATTGCGTTTGCGGCCGATCTATTGCACATGCCGCCGCCGCCGGAGATTCCCTTCAAAGAAGCTGAACTGTCGCTTTTGGCGGCGAGCTTTTATGCCGACAACAAGCGCGTTAGCAACGCGCGGTTGCGCGAGGATCTCGGCGTACAGCTCAAATTCCCAAACTATCGCGACGGATTGCGCGCGATCGCAGCACCCAAGCTGTGAAAAACTCTCGTTAAATTCTTGCTTACTGGGCCGTTCAGGCGCCGTTCAACCAGCTTTCGCTTTACTGGCCAGACCCCATCGAGCTTTTGGCCGCCCGCCTTGGGCCGGCATGGCAAGCTCACAGCACCGAAAAGATGGCCTTGCGAGGGTATGATGCAAGTTACAACGGTAAGTCTAGCTCGCACCATGTTCCTCGCGGCTGCGATGAGTGGCGTCATGCTGAGTGCTTCCCCCGTCGCCGCCGCCGACGATGCCGCCCATACTCTTGCTGATAAATTTTCACGCGCCGCCGAAGACGCCGAGCGCGCCGAAGCCGCCAAGAAGGCTGAAGCAAAGCGCGCGCGCGCCGCAGAACGTGCATTGCAACAGCGCCGCGAAGCCGAAGCGCGGCGCAAGGCCTATGAGGAGGACATGCAGGCTCGCGCGCGCGCCGAGGCCGCGGCACGCCGGGCGGAAGCAAAGCGTCTTACCAAAGAGCGCGCACGCGCCGAGGAAAAGCGGCACACAGCAGTTACCGCACGTCTTGCCAAGGAAGCTGACGAAAAACGGTTAGCCCAAGAGCGGCGCAAAACAGAATCAGCACGCCTTGCAAAACAGGCTAGGGACGAACGATTGGCCGAGGAGCGGCGCAAGGCTGCCAGAGATCGCACCGAATTGGAGGCCCTACGCGCGCAGGAAGCGTGGCGCATCGTCCGCAGATTCCAGCGCGCGCGCAAACAGCGTATGCGCGAAGCCGGCGCAAAAAAGAACGGCCTGGGCGGCCCACGCCCGCCGGTTGCCGAATTGGACGATCCGAGGCAACAGGATGAGAGCGGCCTGCGTCCCCCCGTTGCCGAGTTGGACGAGAGCTGGCCCGAAAAAGATAACCGCCAGTTCGCAACCAAATATCCAACCCGCGTTACGGTCCTCGTGCTTATGGAGCCACGCAATCGCGGCTGGAGGCGCTCTAAGAAGGCGGCGTATCCGGTTCTGTGCGTCGGCAGACGCTGCTACATCAGCGCAGGCGCCGAGAACACGGCGAACGCTCTGTCGCGCCTACGGGTGCTCGGCCCAGTTAACTCCCTCGGCCGGCGTGCCGGTCCCTGCAACAATCAGCTTGCTTGCGTGTTCCGCGGTGTCACGCTCGATCGCAATCCGTCCCATATCCAGCCCGTCGACATGGGCCTCCTCCGCCACAAGCGGCGTGACATACGTAAGGCTGAACCCGACCGCACCTGCGCTGTAACGCGCGGCTCGTTGCACTGCACGTCTGTCATCATCGCGCACCGCTATCGGGCCTGGATCGTGCCGGAAGCCATCGCAGAGGAAGCCGGACCGAAAGCGCTGGAGGACGCCCTGCATAATGGCCTGACCGCACTCCGTTCCGCACGCTTGGTGAGTGGGAGGGCGCCCTAAATTCTGGAAGTGCCGAGGTAGCCGATCCGCCCGTTCGCTGCTTGCCGGACGCGTTCCAGGTGCTCGAATACTTGGCGCGCATGCAGCGGGCGGCCATAACGGTCGATGCTTTGTTGCTCCAGTGCCTGCAGATCGGCGAGCAGCGGTTCGGCTGTTTTGTGCAGCATAGCCACCGCCTGGATAGTGCGGCGGCGCATGTTGGGCGGCACGTCCGGCAAGACGTCGGCGACAAGGGCTCTTGTACGTTCAGATACACGGCTGGAGAGCCGGCCGAAGATTCCAATGAGGCGAATGGGCAGATCTTCGTGGAACTTGTAGCCGTACTCATCCATCCACGCGAACAGCTTATCCATCAGCAAATCTTGTAGCCGCAGGCGCGACGTCACGCGGTAGTCCCGCCATTCGGCGACGAGATCGAAGTGCGGCTCCAGCTCAATGTCGGCAGGTGCAAACGTTTCCTTCGTCCTAACGCCGATGCGCTCGATGAAGTCGCGGTTCTTCATGTCAAAGCGAGTCTTGAACGTTGGCAGCATGACCTTGCCTTCGCTTGCCAGGTCAAACGCTTGGCGCACAAGCTTTGAACAAAAAAGCTCCTTATAGCCGTTGAGCTTCATCGAAAAATCGTACCAAATGCGGCGGCCTCGCCCGCGCGAACGCTGCACGACATCGTAAATTTGCGCCGCGGCGAGTCGAGCAAATGCAGCGTTGTTGTGACGAAAGATAACGCAGCGTCCAAGGCCATGGTGTAGCGCGTCGTCCAGAGAGCTGATGACTGCCCCTTTCTCGATCAGGCTTTCGACAACCCACAGCTTACCGTTCTCGTCTGTGTGAATGACGGCGATATGGCTGAATTGGGAATCGACATCGCCGATGCGCGCGATCGCAGCGCTGTTGTGGTGCATGCCGCGCATCAGCAGCAGATCTCCCGCCTGGAATGGGAGGTCTTGACCCGTCTCGAACGCGGGGTTGATAAGCGTGTTGAGTTTTGCTCCACGAAAGGCGCGCATGGTCTTCTCGTTGGGCGCCAGTTGCGTGTAGCCGTTGTTCAACTCGCCCAGCATATCTGTCGCATAACGCCCGACGCGAAAGACGTTACGGATGCCCCTTTGCACGCTGAGCGACATCAAATCGCGCTTGAACCACTCTGGGATTTGCTCGTGAATCCTCAGGCGCAGCACGAAGATGGCGCGCATGAGGTCGGGCGCAGACTTGGCAAGATCGTGGACGTCATAGCGGTCAAAATTCACATTGAAGACCGCGTCGTAAACCTCGTTGAGATTTGC